>JASHPP010000252.1 GCA_030038035.1 Trebonia sp. | reverse complement strand
CGGGGGCGCGCCGGGCATGCCTCCCCGTCATCACCGCGACACCCGCTTTGGCGCGCCCGGTTCGCGCGCGTCCGGGCGGCGCAGGTACAGCGGCTCCGGGGGCAGCAGCACCGACGGGCGGGCGCTTCCCGCGCCGCTGCCGCCTGCTGACACCGCGCCGGCGGATCCCGCGCCCGCTGAGTCGGCATCGCCCGCGGCGAGGGCCGCGACGACGATCCGGCACAAGGTGGCCGCCGCGGGATAGGCCGGCCCCCGGCCGTTCGGCAGAAGTTCGGAGTACAGCAGCGGGCCCTCGCCGGCGACAGGCAGTTCACGAGAGGGGATGAGCGCGGGCGGGCCGACATGAGGGCCAGACAAACGCCCCGTCTGGTCGTAGCGAGCCCAGTAGAGTTCGCGGCGGCGCGCGTCGGTTGCCACAAGGAAATCGCCCTCGCGCTCGACATCGGCGGCGATGACGTCGAGGCTGCACACGCCGTACACGGGGATCCCCAGCGCGAAGCCGAGCACGCGGGCGCTCACGACTCCTACTCGCAGCCCCGTGTACGGGCCCGGCCCGACGCCGACCGCCACGCCGGTGAGGTCGCCGCGCTCCGCGCCTGCGTCCGCGATGACCTTCGCGATCGCAGGCGTGAGCAACTCCGCGTGGCGGTGCGCGTCGACGACGACGAGCTGGGCCAATGGCTGCCCGCCGTCATGTAGCGCTACCGTCACCGCGGACGTGGCGGTGTCCAGTCCGAGCAGCAGCACGACCTAAAAGAGTAGCCGACGCTGCGTCCCCTCAGCGCCGCGTCAGCGGACGATCTCCCCGGTCACTTCCCGCGCGATCGTCTGCGCGGCCGAATTGAGCGCGGCCTGCGAAACAGGCCCGTACTTGCCCACATTCGCGTGGTCCAGGCCGTTCAGCACCACGGTGACGATGACGTTGCGATACCGGACCACCACGGTCGCCATATCGGTGATCGCGCCGTTCACCCTGAACACCTGCGCCGCCTCGAAAGCCACCGTGTCACTGCCGCCCGGCATGCCGGACAGGTCGGTCACCGCGGACGGCGGCTGCCCGCTGCGCGGTGCAGGGCTCTGCTTCGCCGTCTCGTCCTGCGCGTACGCGTTTATGGCGGCGAAGGTGGCGCTGCCGTCCCCGTAGCTGACCAGCGCATTCGGAGAGTACGCCTGGATGTTCACCTCGAGCACCCGGTACAGCGGCGCCTTGTCTAGGGTCCACGTGCACTGGCTGTCGGCGCCGGTGTTCAGCGGCGGGGCCGCCGTCTTGGGCTGACCGGGCAGGAACTCGCTGAGCGTCGCGCCCGGCACCGACGTGCAGGCGTCCGGCACCTGCCGGATCTCCCCGGGCAGGAACGTCGTGATCAGCGACCCGAGGTCAGGGTTGGCGGGCGTGCTCTTGCCACCGATGAGGAAGTACACCGCCACGGCGATCACGACCGCCGCGCCGGCCCCGGCCGCGATCAGCAGCCGGCGCCGCCTGCGGCGGTCCGCGCGCCTCTCCTCACGGGACTCGCCGCCACGACGGCGCCATCTTTCTGAGAAGGCCTCCATCGGGTCCTGGCTGGCGGCACCCGTCCAGTCTGTCCCCTCGTGCCCCGGCCCCTGCCGCGGCCGCGGTCGCGGCCGGAGCGACGGCTGCGGCCGGAGCGACGGCCGCGGCTGCGGCTCGGCGGGCTGCCGCGGTGCGCGCCAGGGCTGGTCCTCCCACGGGGGCTGCCCCTGGCTGGCCTGACCGCTTCCCTGCGGCGGGTAGCCGGGAACGTTCGGCGGATAGCCCGCGCCCTCGGGCAGCCGCGCCTCGCCGTGGACCCGGCCGTCCCGCGCGGGGGCCTCGCGGCCGCGGGTCGCTGACAGGTCGGGGAACTCAGGCTTGTCCTGCGGCACAGCGTCGTACCCCGCCCACTCGGGCACGTCGTTGTCGGGACGTGCCCGGCGGCCACGCGGCCGACCGGGGAATGACTCATGATGAGTCACGGCATGCCTCCGGTGGGGGGTTGGCGGTGCGGGGTCCTGACCTACAGGCGTGGTACAACGGGCAAACCGGAACTGTACAGGCCGAACTATAGACGATCGGCGAGATCGGCGGGTGGCAACCGGATGTCCCGCCAGCGCTTGCCGATGCCGGAAATCCTTACCGTACGGGGCGAATCGCCATCGGGCAGGCGGGCGTCGCCAGGGCCGAGGGCGATGGCGATCTCCAGGCGGTCCTCGGCCAGCCCCTCGGCCAGTCCTTCTCCCCATTCCACGACGGTCACCGAGCTGCCGGTGTCGGTGTCCAGGTCCAGGTCGTCCAGTTCGGCGGCGCTGCCCAGCCGGTAGGCATCGGCATGCACAAGGGCCGGCCCGCCAGCCGGCGCCCGGCCCGCCGGCAGGCCGTCCGCGGCGAGTTCCCGGGCGGCCGTCCGCGGCGGGTGCACCCGCGCGATGACGAAAGTGGGTGAGGTCACCGGCCCGCGTACCCCGAGGCCCTGCCCGATGCCCTGCGTCAGCGTCGTCTTGCCCGCGCCAAGCGGGCCGCTCATGAGCACCACGTCTCCGGCCCGGAGCACCGCGGCGAGCCGCCGCCCGAGCGCGCGCATGTCCGCCGCGGTCGCGACGGTCAGTTCCTCGTTCACGCGTACGACCTTGGCACGCGAGCGCCGATGCCGGTGACGATCTCGTAGGAGATGGTGCCCAGCGTGTCGCCCCACTCCTGCGCGGTCGGCTCCCCGCCATCACCCGGCCCGAACAGCACGACCTCCTCCCCTGCGGCCACCGGCGCGTCGCCGAAGTCGATGACCAGCTGGTCCATGCAGACCGTCCCGGCGATCGGCCACCGGCGCCCGCGCGCGAACAGCAGCGGCCGTCCCGCGGCCGCCCGCGGCACCCCGTCGGCGTACCCGACAGGCAGCAGGCCGAGCGTGGTCTCGCTGGAGGTCACATAGCGGTGCCCATAGGAGACGCCAGTCCCGGCAGGCACCCGCTTCACCATGGCCAGCCGCGCCCGCAGCGTCATCGCTGGCCGCAGCCACGACGGCGGGCCACCGGGCAGCGTCGACAGGCCGTAAATCCCGCCGCCGATCCGCACCAGGTCAAGGTGCGCCTCCGGCACGAGCAGGGCGCCCGCTGTGTTCGCGATGTGCCTGACCTCAGGGGTGGCCCCCGCCTTCTCCGCGACCGCCACCGCCTCCCCGAACGCGGCAAGCTGCCTCGCCACGGACGGGTTGCCCGGCTCGTCGGCGGACGCGAAGTGCGACCAGAGCCCCACCACGCTCACCCGGCCGGCCGCCTGAGCGTCCAGCGCCGCCGCCACGACGGACGGCCAGTCGGCGGCCGTCGCCCCGCCCCGGCTCAGCCCGGTGTCGGCCTTGAGGTGGACCCGCGCGGGCCGCCCGGCCTCCGCGGCGGCGGCCGCCAGCCGGCGCACCATGTCCACCGAGCCCGCGGTGAGGTCCACGCCCGCCGCAATCGCCTCGCGATGCGCGTGGGTACCGATCGCCATCAGGCACAGCAGCGGGGTGCCGATTCCCGCCGCGCGCAGCTCAAGCGCCTCGGCCACGTGCGCCACGCCCAGCCAGCCCGCACCGCCGCGGACCGCCGCGCGGGCCGCGGGGACGGCACCGTGCCCGTATCCGCCCGCCTTCACGACCGCCATGACCGCGGCGGGCGCCACGTGCCTGACCAGCGCCGCCACGTTGCCGGCGATCGTGCCGAGGTCTACGCAGGCCTGCGCGTGGCTATCCATGACCACCAATCGTAGAGCCAGCGTCACACCGCGCGGAAAGCCATCGGCAGCGCCCTGAGCACGTCAGACGCGCCGATCGGCGCCGCACCCGCGCGCCCGTGCGTGACCCCGGAGGCGTCCGCGGCCGCGAGCCGGGCGGCGAGCCCGTGCAGGTACGCCGCGGTCGCGGCAGCCTGCGGCGGCAGCAGCCCCTGCGCCAGGAGCGCGCCGGCCAGCCCGGAGAGGACGTCGCCGGTGCCGGCGGTGGCCAGCCACGATGTTCCCGTGGTGTTGACCAGCACGGGGTCCGTTCCGTCCGGCGGCGCTATCACGGTGGTGGACCCCTTGAGCAGCACGCACGCGCCGAACATGGTCGCGGCCCGGCGGGCATGCTCCAGCCGCCGTTCCTCGACATCGTCCGGTTCCGCGCCGAGCAGCCGTCCGAGTTCGCCCGCGTGCGGGGTAAGGAGCGTCGGCGCCGGACGCGGCAGCAGGTCGCGCCGCTTGGCGAGCAGCGACAGCCCGTCCGCGTCCACGAGCACAGGCAGGCCAGTGCCGAGCACGGCCGCCAGCCGCTGCGCGGCGTCCTGCGTCACGCCCATGCCCGGGCCGGCGACCCACGCTTGCACCCGCCCCACGTCGCCGGGGGACCACGGCTGCCCGCCCGTACCGGGAAGATCTCTTTCTTCTCCCGAACGGTCCCCGCCGTCTGTCCCGAGCTCGGTGATCACCACCTCGGGCCAGACGTGGCGGACGGCCGCCGCCGCGGCGGGCGCCGTGACGAGCCGGACCATGCCTGCCCCGCCGTGGACCGCGGCCCCGGCCGCGAGCAGGGCGGCTCCGGTGAACCGGCTGCTGCCGGCCAGCAGGCCGAGGACCCCGCGGCGGTACTTGTCCGACTCCGGGCCCGGCCGCGGGACCAGCGCGCTGATGTCGCCGCGCTGCGGCGCCGACACGTCGGGTGCCTCGAGCAGGTGCGGCCGCAGCCCGATGTCGACAAGCTCCACGACCCCGGCGTGGCGTGCCCCCGGATCGATCAGCAGGCCGGGTTTGACCACCCCGAACGTCACTGTCACGTCGGCCCGGACGGCGGGCCCGTCGACCGCCCCGGTGTCCGCGTCGATGCCGCTTGGCAGATCGACGGCGACCGTCGTCGCGGTCGAATTGACCGCGAGCTGCGCCAGGGTGGCGTACGGGTCGCGCAGCCCGCCCTTGCCGCCGATGCCGAGCATTCCGTCGATGATCAGGTCGGCGTGCCCGATGGCGTGCCGTGCGTCGTGGCCCGGGTCGTAGCGGCCGCTCACGTCGGGACGGGTATCGTCTGGCCCCCGCACGGGCACGACGCTGGCGAACCGCCCGCCGGCGGCGCCAAGCCGGGCGGCGCCGCCTGCGTGAATGCGCGGCCCGGCCTGGATGGCGATCACCGCGGCGCCGCGCCGGGCGAGCAGCGCCGCCGCGTACAGCGCGTCCCCGCCGTTGTCCCCTGTGCCAGCGAGCACGACGACCCGCGATCCGTAGACGCCGCCGGGGCTCGCGCGCAGCAGGCTCGCGCACACCGACGCCAGCCCCGCCGCCGCCCGCTGCATCAGCGTTCCATCCGGGACCAACGCGATCAGGGCGGCTTCTGCCGCCCGCACCTTGGCTACCTGATAAGCGTCACGCACGTTGCATAGTCTGCCCGGTGCGGCCCGGCGCAGTCCTACACCCACCCCAGGCCCGCGGCATCGCCTTCGGCGATGACGACGGCGGTGGCGACGTTCCCGTCGTGACTGAGCGACACGTGCCAGCGCCTGACACCGAGCCGTGCGGCGGCGGCGGCCACGGTGCCGTTGACGTTCAGGTCCGGCCGGCCAAGCGGGTCGGTGACGACCTCGGCATCGCGCCAGATCAGCCCGGGCGGACCGCCGAGGGCCTTGGCCAGCGCCTCCTTGGCGGCGAAACGAGCGGCCAGCGACCGGACGGGCAGGCCGCGTTCACTGTCGGTGAACAGCCGGCTGGCAAGCCCTTGCGTGCGGCCGAGCGCCTGCCCGAAACGGGCGATCTCGACGACGTCGATGCCGACACCGACAATCATCGCATCGCCAGGCGAACCGCCTCAGCGAGCTGGCCGGCGAGGTCTTCGGCCAGTGCGGCTTCCCGTGCCTCGACCATGACGCGGATGGCCGGCTCGGTGCCGCTCGGCCGCAGCAAGATCCGCCCGGTGTCGCCGAGCAGGCCCTGCGCGGTCCTGACCGCCGTGTCCAGCGCCGGGTCCGCCATGGCGCGCTGCTTGTCGCCGCGCACGTTGACCAGGACCTGCGGGTAGCGTGTCATCGTCTTCGCCGCGGCGGACACCGGGACCCCGCTGCGGTTCACGGCGGCGAGCAGGTGCAGGCCGGTCAGCACGCCGTCGCCTGTGGTGGCCAGGCCCAGCTGGATGATGTGCCCTGACTGCTCTCCGCCGAGCACGTAGCCACCGTCCCGCATGGCCGCGTACACGTACTTGTCGCCGACTGGAGTCTGGACCACCGTGATGCCCGCCTCGCGCATCGCTTCGTGGAAGCCGAGGTTTGACATCACGGTCACCACCACGGCGCCGCCGGCAAGCTGCCCGGTCGCCTTCATGTGCGAGGCGAGGATCGCGAGGATCTGGTCGCCGTCCAGCACGGTGCCGTCCGCGTCCACCGCGAGACACCGGTCGGCGTCGCCGTCGAAGGCCAGCCCGGCGTCGGCGCCGTGCTCGACAACCGCGGCGGCCAGCGCTTCCAGGTGGGTGGAGCCGCAGCCTGCGTTGATGTTCAGCCCGTCCGGCGCGGCGCCGATGGCGGTGACCTCCGCGCCGGCGCGGCGCAGCGCGCGCGGCCCGATGCTGTACGCGGCGCCGTGCGCGCAGTCCACCACGACCCGCAGCCCGTGCAGCGGCGGACGTCCGTCTTCCTGCACGGGAAGGGT
>JASHPP010000251.1 GCA_030038035.1 Trebonia sp. | reverse complement strand
ACCGTGGCGGTGAGCAGCAGTGCGCCGCCGACCGTCTCCATCCGCAGCGCGTCGGCGACGACCCGCAGCTCGCGGAGCCCGGGACGATGGAACAGGCCCTGGCCGGCCTGCTGACTGCACTGGTCATCCGCGGGCGTGCCCGCCATCCCTGCCCCTCCCCCGTTGGCTGCCCAGAGAACCGGTTGATGCCCGCTGGGCTGGCCTTTCATGTAGGTAGTTGTGGACAAGCAACATTCTCGGGATAGGCTCGGGGGCGATATGGCGACAGTTGACCAGGACAAGGCAGGGGCGGGCGCCGGGCCGGCCGGGCCAGGCGGCGGCGACGGCAACTCCGGCGGCCGGGCCGCCAAGGGCGACCGGTACAAGTGGGTGGCGCTGTCCAACACCACCCTGAGCATCACCATGGCGACCATCGACGCGTCGATCGTGATCATCGCCATGCCCGCGATCTTCCGCGGCATCCACCTGGACCCGCTGGCGCCGGGCAACATCAGCTATCTGCTGTGGATGATCATGGGCTACCGGCTGGTCCAGGCGGTGCTCGTGGTGAACCTGGGCCGCCTCGGCGACATGTTCGGCCGGGTGCGCATGTACAACGCGGGCTTCGTGGTGTTCACGGTCGCGTCGGTGCTGCTGTCGTTCGACCCGTACCAGGGCACGCACGGGGCCCTGTGGCTGATCGGCTGGCGCTTGCTGCAGGCCGTCGGCGGCTCGATGCTGATGGCCAACTCGGCGGCGATCCTGACCGACGCGTTCCCGGCGGAGCGGCGCGGCTTCGCGCTCGGCACCAACCAGATCGCCGCGCTCGCGGGGATGTTCGTCGGGCTGGTCGCGGGCGGCCTGCTCGCCGCGTGGGACTGGCGCGCTGTGTTCTGGATCAACCTCCCCGTCGGCATCTTCGGCACGCTCTGGGCGTACCTGCGGCTGCGCGATAACGGCGAGCGCCACCGCGGCAGGATCGACTGGTGGGGCAACCTCACGTTCGCCCTGGGCCTGTTCACGCTGCTTGTCGGCATCACCTACGGCATTCAGCCGTACGGCCGTCAGTCGATGGGCTGGGAGAACCCCGTGGTTCTCGGCGAGCTGGGCGGCGGCGTGGCGCTGCTGTTCGTGTTCGTCATCATCGAGACCAAGATCGCCGAGCCGATGTTCCGGCTCGCCCTGTTCAAGATCAGGGCGTTCACCGCGGGCAACGTCGCCGGCCTGCTTGTGTCCATCGCCCGCGGCGGCATCCAGTTCATGCTCATCATCTGGCTGCAGGGCATCTGGCTGCCGCTGCACGGCTACGCCTACAGCCAGACCCCGCTGTGGGCGGGCATCTTCCTGCTCCCGATGACCGCCGGGTTCCTGGTATCCGGCCCGACCTCAGGGATCTTGTCGGACAAGTTCGGGTCCCGCGGCATCGCCAGCGCGGGGATGGCCGTGTTCGCGTCCAGCTTCATCGCCTTGATGCTGCTTCCCGTCAGCTTCCCTTACTGGGCGTTCGCCCTGCTGATCGCGATGAACGGCATCGGCAGCGGCATGTTCGCCTCGCCGAACTCCTCCTCGATCATGGGCAGCGTCCCGGCCAGGGACCGCGGCGTGGCTTCGGGCATGCGTGCGACGTTCCAGAACTCAGGGACCGCGGTGTCGATCGGGGTCGTCTTCACGCTGATGATCGCCGGCCTGTCCAGGACCCTGCCGTCGACGCTGAGCGGCGGCCTGATCAGGCTCGGCGTGCCGTCCGGGGTCGCCCACCAGGTGGCGACGCTGCCGCCGGTGGCGTCGCTGTTCGCGTCGGTACTCGGGGTGAACCCGATCCAGCACCTGCTCGCGCAATTTTCTCCTGTTGGCACAAACCAGCCGGCGGGCATCCTGTCGTCGCTGCCCGCCGCCAGCCGGGCGGCGCTGACCGGCCGGGAGTTCTTCCCGAGCCTGCTGTCCGGCCCGTTCCACAGCGGCCTGATCGTGGTCTTCGGCGTCTCCGCCGGCCTGTCCGTGCTCGCCGGCCTGGCGTCCCTGCTGCGCGGCGCCCGCAAGTCTCCCCTCGACCCGGGGACAGGCTCCGGCACCGACTCCGGCCAGGGCACCCGCGCGGCGATACCGGGCTGACGGCGCCCGCCCCCAGTACCTAACGCGCGGCGCGGCAGCTACCGTTAGGGCGGTGATGCAGACGCGAGTGACCGCCATGCGCGGTTCCGCGTTCACCACGGGCCTGATCTGCGCCGCCCAGTTCGTCCTGCAGCTCGACTTCAGCATCGTGAACGTGGCGCTGCCCACGATCCAGCGGGAGCTGGGCATGGCCCCGGCCGACCTGCAGTGGATCGTCACCGGATACTCGCTCACCTTCGGCTCGCTGCTGCTGGCCGGCGGCCGGCTCGCCGACCTCATCGGGCGCCGCCGGGTGCTGGTGACCGGCCTGGTGCTGTTCGCGGTCGCCTCGCTGGCCGCGGGGCTGGCGCAGTGGGCGGTCATGCTGATCATCGCGCGCATGGTGCAGGGCGCCGCGGGCGCGATGGTCTCCCCCGCCGCGCTGTCGCTGCTGACGACCGGCAGCGCCGAGGGAGCGGCGCGGACCAGGGCGCTGTCGCTGTGGCAGGCGGCCACCGCCTCCGGCGCGACGACCGGGATCATCGCCGGCGGCCTGCTCACCCAGTACCTCGGCTGGCGCGCCATCTTCCTGGTCAACCCGCCGCTGATCGCGGTCATGCTCGCGTTCGTCCCGCGGCTGCCCGCCGGCGCGGGGCAGGGCAGCGGCCGGATCGACGTGCGCGGCGCCGCGCTGATCACCGGGGCGATCGCGGCGCTTATCTACGGGCTCAGCGAGGGCCAGCAGCGCGGGTTCACCGCGCCGGTCAGCCTCGCCGCGCTCGCCGCCGCGGTCGCTCTGGCAGTCCTTTTCATTCATACCGAACGAACGGTCGCGGCTCCCATGCTCCCGCCGTCTCTGCTGTCGGGCCCGACCGCCCGGACCCGCCGTGCGGCGGTCGGCGTGATGCTGCTCATCGGCGCGGTCCTCGCCGGCTACGTGTACTTCGTCTCGTTGTACCTGCAGCGGGTGCACCACTTCACCCCGCTGCAGGCCGGGCTCGGGCTCGTTCCCGCGACCGTCACGGTCGTGCTCACGTCCACGCTCGGCACGCGCGCGCTGCTGAGCAGGTTCTCCGTCAGGCAGGTGCTGCTGGCCGGGCTGGCGTGCATGACCGCCGGGCAGCTCTGGCTGTCCCAGGTCACGGCCGGGTCCGGGTACGCCACCAGCGTGCTGCCCGGCGTGGTCCTCACCGCCCTCAGCATCGGTCTCACGCTGCCCACCGCGTCGATCGCCATCACCAGCGGCGTCCACGGCCGCGACCAGGGCATCGCGGGCGCCATGTTCACCACCGGCCAGCAGACGGGCGCGGCCGTCGGCCTGGCGATCCTGGCCACCGCGGCGGCGGCCCGCACCGCGCACGCCTCCGGTGACCTGGTGGCGGGCTACCGGCTGTCCTACCTGATCGGGGCCGGGATGTGCGTGCTCGCGATCGCCGCGACCGCCGCCGGCATCCGCTCAGGCGCCCGGCGCGAGGAAACGGGAGCGGGCGCCGACGCAGAGGCTACGAGCACCCGTGCCGCGACGTCGCCGCGCCCGGATGCGCCCTGAACACGACCCGGTGCCCGTACCTGTCGGTGAACACCGCCTCCGTGGCGGACAGAAGCGTCATCGTGCCCGCCTGGTAGGGATTCCCCCAGCCGGCCGGCGGGCTCGCGGTCCCGCCACCGGGCGGATGAACCGCCTCGAAATACGTGTTCCCGATGCGGGCCTCATCGATCCCGCAGCGCGTGTACAGCTCATAGGCGAACGGCTTCGCCAGCGGGATCACGGTCGAGGTGCCGCGGGGCGCGGCGCCGGCGGCATGAGCCGGCGCGACGTGCGGGGCCGAGGCGCTCATGTAGGCCACGAGCACTCCCGCCGCCGCGCCGACCGCCACCGCAGCAAGCCCTTGCCACAACCCGTGCACCGCGCTCACCCCTGTCCCGCGCGCCTGCCCATCCCGTCACGGCTTTGACGCCGCCGCGCCGTGCGTGGTTCCGGCCGGGACCGTCCCCCAGTCCGTGGCGGAAGGGGATCAGGCAGCGGGTTACTTGAAGAACCGCAGCAGCTCGGAGTTGACCTCATCGGAGTGGGTCCAGCACAGGCCGTGCGGCGCGCCCTCGATCGGCACGTACTCGCTGCCCTTGATGAGCTCGTGGGTGCGCGGCCCGCAGGCCTCGATCGGCAGCACGCGGTCCTCGGTGCCGTGTATGACGAGGACCGGAATGTCGATCTTCGCCAGGTCGGCGCGGAAGTCGGTGTACCACGAGGGGACGCACGCGATCGTGCCGGGCGGCGAAGCGCTCACGGCCTGGTTCCAGGAGTCCTGGACGCACTCGGCGCTGACCCTCTTGCCGAGGTTCTTGTCGAGGTTGTAGAAGTTCTTGTTCCAGTCGGTGAAGAAGGCGAACCGGTCGTGGATGATCGCCCCCTCGATCTCGTCGAAGACTTCCTGCGGGACACCGGTCGGTGTCTGCGGGGTCTTGAGGAGATAGGGCGGCACGCCTGAGACGATCGCGGCCTTGCGCACCCGCTGGGTCCCGTAGGTCCCGAGGTAACGGGCGATCTCGCCGCCGCCCATCGAGTGCCCGGCCATGTCGAAGTCCCACAGGTCCAGGGTTGTGACGAGCTTGTGCAGGTCGGCCGCGAACGTGTCGTAGTCGTAGCCGGTGCTCGGCTGGCTCGACTCGCCGAAGCCGCGCCGGTCATAGGTGATGACCCGGTGCCCATCGGCGATCAGTGCTCGTTCCTGGCGCTCCCAGGCTCTGCCGTTCAGCGGGAACCCGTGGATAAGGACCACCGGCCTGCCCGAACCGTGGTCCTCGTAGTACAGCTCGATCGGCATCGAGTTTTCCTCGCCGATTGTGACGAACGGCATGAACGCCTCCCTGAACTCTTTGAAGCTCACTAAGCTCCTCTCTTATCTCCCCTTTCACAACGTTAGGTAATCATTGCATCGCGCAGCGTCTTTCCCGGTCTTACGAGAAGCTCGGCATCCGGGCAGGTCCACGGCTCGCTAGGCTGTCGCCATGGCCGCACTGCACAAGCAGGTCGAAGAACACGAATCGGGCGACGAGCTCGATATCAACCCGGTCTACTTCCGGGAGAAGAGCTGCGAGATCCCCAGGTACCGGCTGCCCGAGCACGGCGTGCTGCCGCGCACGGCGCTGCAGGTCGTCAGGGACGAGCTGATCCTCGACGGCAACGCCAGGCTGAACCTGGCCACGTTCGTCACCACCTGGATGGAGCCAGAGGCCGAAGAGCTGATGGCCGAGTGCTCCTCCAAGAACATGATCGACAAGGACGAGTACCCGCAGACCGCCGAACTCGAGAGGCGCTGCGTGAACATCCTCGGCAGCCTGTGGAACGCCCCGTCGGGCGGCGAGGCCGTCGGCTGCTCCACCACCGGCTCCAGCGAGGCGTGCATGCTCGGCGGCATGGCGCTGCTGTGGCGCTGGCGGGCGCGGCAGCGTGCCGCGGGGGCCGCGACCGGCCGCCCGAACCTCGTCATGGGCTCCAACGTCCAGGTGTGCTGGGAGAAGTTCTGCCGGTACTGGGACGTCGAGCCGCGGTACGTCCCCGTGGTGCCGGGGCGGTACCACCTGGGCGCCGCGGAGGCGGTGGCCGTGTGCGACGCGAACACCATCGGCGTGGTCGTGATCCTGGGTTCGACGATGGACGGCAGCTACGAGCCGGTGAGCGAGGTCAACTCCGCGCTTGACAGGCTGCACGCCGAGAAGGGCCTGGACGTGCCGATCCACGTGGACGGCGCCTCCGGCGGGTTCATCGCGCCGTTCCTGCAGCCGGACCTGGAGTGGGACTTCCGGCTGCCGCGGGTGGCCTCGATCAACACCTCCGGGCACAAGTTCGGGCTGGTCTACCCCGGCGTGGGCTGGATCATCTGGCGGGACCCGGCGTGCCTGCCCGAGGACCTGATCTTCCGGGTCAACTACCTGGGCGGGGAGATGCCCACGTTCGCGCTGAACTTCTCCCGGCCGGGCGCGCAGGTCGCCGCGCAATACTTCAACTTCCTGCGGCTGGGATACTCGGGGTACCGGCACGTCCAGCAGACGTGCCAGGACATCGCGATGTACCTGTCGGGTGAGATCGCCAAGCTCGGCCCGTTCGAGCTGCTCACCGACGGCAGCGAGCTGCCCGTGTTCGCCTTCAGGCTGCGCGACGACGTCGCCGGGTACTCGGTGTTCGACGTCTCCGAGCGGCTGCGGATGCGGGGCTGGCAGGTGCCCGCCTACACCTTCCCCGAGAACCTCACCGACATGGCGGTGATGCGGATCGTCATCAGGAACGGGTTCAGCATGGACCTGGCGAACCTGCTGCTTGACGACCTGCGGCTGCACGTGCGGATCCTCGAGCACCACCCGCAGACGCAGATGCCGCCGGAGCTGCAGGCCAAGCGCCAGTCGTTCGCGCACTAGTACCTGGTCCCGCCGTTTTTAGTGCGCACGGCGGTTGACTAGCACCGCCTCCTGAGCAACGGTGACGGAAAGGCACCTGACGGCCCAAGGAGGTATGCCGTGCTGTCGAGGGAGGACAACGAGATCCTGACCCGGGTCGGTCCCGGGACACCGATGGGCGACCTGCTGCGCCGGTACTGGATCCCGGCTTGTCTGAGTTCCGAGGTCGCGGAGCCGGACGGCGCGCCCGCCCGGGTCCGGCTGCTCGGCGAGGACCTGGTGGCGTTCCGCGACACGCGAGGCCGCGTGGGCCTGGTCGGGGAGTCGTGCCCGCACCGCGGCGCCTCGCTGTTCTACGGGCGCAACGAGGACTGCGGGCTGCGCTGCACCTACCACGGCTGGAAGTTCGACGTCACCGGCCAGTGCGTGGACCAGCGCAGCGAGCTGCACCCGTTCGCGCACCGGATCAAGATCACGTCATACCCGACCCGCGAGTCCGGCGGCATCATCTGGACGTACCTGGGCCTCGCCGGCACGATGACGCCGTTCCGTGATTTCGGCACGGAGTCGCTGCCGCCTGAGCTCGCCGGGGCGAACAAGGAGGTCATCTACTGCAACTGGGTGCAGTCCATGGATGGCGACCTGGACACCGCCCACATCTCCAACCTGCACCAGTTCGACTCGATCGACGACGTGCCCGACGACGGGACCGACAAGCCCGGCTACCCGTCGGGATACATGTCGATGAAGTTCTGGCGGCACGACCCGCGCGCGGTGATCGAGGTGGACGACACCTGGCACGGGTTCCGCTACGCGGGCATCCGCACGACGCCGAACGGGTACAAGCACGCGCGGATCACCGCCTACATCTTCCCTTCAAGCACGATCATCGCGCAGATCCCGTTCAGCACCAGGCAGATCTTCGTGGTGCCCGCCGACGACTACACCACCTACCGGTACAACTTCACCACGCAGCCGCCGCAGAACCCGCGCGGCCTCGGCGGCCCGCTGTTCTTCACCTACGAGAAGTACCCGTTCACGATGATGCAGCCGAACGGCGTCGTGCCCCGCCTGCACACGCGCGGCAACGACTACAACATCGACCGGATCGCCCAGAAGGGGACCTCCTACAGCGGGATCGTGGACTTCCGCAGCCAGGACGCGATGGCGACAGAGACGGCGGGGCCGGTCTACGACCGGAGCAGGGAGCACCTGGGCAGCACGGACGTCGCGCTGATCCGGATGCACCGCCAGCTGCTGCGGGCCGCCAAGGGCCTGGCCCGCGGCGAGCAGCCGCCGGCGCTCGGCGGCAGCGGCGACTTCCGCGCGATCCGCGGCGCGGAGAAGATCCTCGCCGACGGCGAGGACTGGCGGGTGCTCGGCACCGACGCGGACCCGATCGTGGCCGAAGCGCTCCTCGCGCTCAAGGAGCGGCCCGGGGGGTGAGGTCCCGGGGTTAGCGGCGGGTCCCCCTGATGGAGCCTGTCATCGGCGCTCCGCCGGGGTCCGCGCCGGTCGGATAATAAGCGACGCAATCAAGACTGCGGCTGCCGGCTTGCCACGCATGGTCACTGAATGGCGCGAGAGCGGCATAGTGGTATTCGGATTCTGACGACGAGATCCCGACGTAGCCGGCGAACTCTTTGTCGCATCCCGTCTGCACCTGGTTTTCGACGGCTTCCTCGCCAGGATACGATTCCCCGGCAGCCCAGAAATGATCATCGGCGAAGAATACTTCCGCGAGGTGACTCTGGTCGCACGGCACGGCCTCGGCCAGCGCCGGCCAGGGCTGATCCCCGTTGAGGCCCAGGTTCGTCCCGGTCAGGCAATCTCCGCTCTGGAGCTGGGCAATGGTCAGCATGCTCATAGTGGATGCCGAGCTGGGCGAGGGCGTCGGGCTAAACGCGGCCGTCGGGGTAGCGGCCGTTTTCAGGCTTATCGCGGACGACCGGCTGATCGTGGGTGCCGGCGGCCGATGACCGCCATGACCGGGAATGGCGACCAGGGCGATGATCGCACCCGCACCCGCCGCGAGCACCGCGACTGCTGAGACGTACCAGTGACGGTGGCGACGGACGCCCCCGGCTGCCCGCGGCACGATTGTGCTGCCCGCGAAGGGCTGCGGTTGCCTGGTGGCAGGATCGCCGGCCTCGGCGGCAAGGGCCGCGATCGGCGTTTCGGCCAGCTCGCCCGAGTCCACGACCAGTGGGGTCTCGGCCGGCGGGCTGGCGAGAGGCCGCGGTGGAGCGAGTACGCCGGCGTACCTGCCGCGACGGTACGGTGCCAGGCCCAGCGCTTCCCGCAGCGCGTCGGCGAAGTCCCCGCAGGACGCATACCGCTGGTCCGGAATCTTGGCCATCCCCTTGGCCAGGACCTGATCCACGGCGCCCGGCACGTCCGGGCGCCGTTCCGACAGCGACGGGGGCGGGGCGTCCAGGTGCGCCGCCATCACCGCCCAGGCCGAATCCCGCTCGAACGGCGGCGCCCCCGTCAGCAGCCGGAACGTGACGCAGGCGAGCGCGTACTGATCAGCGCGCCCGTCCACGGCCAGGCCGCCGATCTGCTCTGGTGCCGAATAATCCGGTGTGCCTATCACGAGCCCCGGTTCGGTCAGGCTCACCGATGACAGCGCGGCCTTGGCTATCCCGAAGTCCGATAGGTACACGTGATCGGGGCGGCCCTCCCGCGCGTCGACCAGGATGTTTCCCGGCTTGACGTCCCGGTGCACCAGGCCCGCGGCATGCGCGGCATCCAGCGCCGAGGCAACCGGCGAGATGAACTCCACGGTCCGCTCCGCCGACAGCGGACCCTCCCGCTCCAGCACCACCCGCAGGTCACCGCCCTGGACGAACCTCATCGCGATGAACAGCACCCCGTTGGCTTCGTCCGCCTCATACACCGGGATGATGTGCGGGTCATCTACCCGCGCTGCCGCCCGCGACTCGGCGAGGAACCGCTGCCGGAACGAGGAGTCCGCCGCCCGCGCCGGATCCAGGATCTTCAGCGCTACCAGCCGGTCCAGGCGCATGTCCCTGGCACGGAAGACTCGCGCCATCCCGCCCGCCCCGACCTCGGCCTCCAGCCAGTACCCCGCTAGCCGCGAGCCGGGCTGGAAATCCTCGCTCACCACACCTCCCCCAGGCTCAGCCGTCGTTGTGCCCCTGAGTTCCGGTAATGTTCACGGGCATACGCCGTTCATGGCGCTCAATTATCCGATCCGCTGTCTTTACCCGCAACCAGGCAAAACCCGGCGAATCGCGTTAGCTGGACGGCGCCACGCCGCGGACGCAGGGACACGGGCGGTGGTTAAGGCGCAGGCCGCGCAGATCGCGGGCCCGCGGGTGACGCGGGCGCTGCGTCTTGCACGGGCAGGGCGTGCCGCCCGCCGTGAAGCATTCAGATAGTGTCGTTTTCTCACAGATTCCGAAATGGCCGTTTCCCCGGATCAGGCACATGGCCGGATTCTCCCAGACCGGGTTGCTACTGCGCAATCTCGCATCTAATGTAAGCACCGCGTACATCGTCGCAACGCTCCGAGCCCGATGGGCCTGACAAGCGGACAGAGATTTTCCGCATCTTCGGGAGGGATCCATAGTGACACTAATGAAAGTTTGGCTCACGCCCTGGCGGATGGCCGTGGTGCTGGCCTTTTCGGCCTTGCTGCTCGGCATTCCCGCTGCGGTGGCGTCTTCCGCGGCCACGAGTATTGGCTACGTCGCCCTCGGTAACCTGTCCGCGAGCCCGAGCCCCGTGGACGTGTACCTGTATTCGGCCGGGGATTCCACTGCCCAGCTCGTGGAAGACAGCGTCGCCTACGGGACGATATTGCCCTATCAGCAGGTTAATGCCGGCAACTACACCGTGCGGATACGGACTGCCGGGTCGTCCCCGACGAGCACTCCCGCCTGGTCCGTCAGCCTGACCGTGAAGCCTGATGGCGCGTACATAGTGGCCCCGCTCAGGACGACGTCCACGGCGGGCACACTCCAGGTGATCGACACGGACCTGACGGCGCCCAAGGGCGAAGCCTTCCTGCAGGTGATCCAGGCCGACGTTGACCAGTCGAAGGTGACATTCCACTGCAGTTGCGGCGGTCCAGGCGCCAAGGGAGACATCGTGACCGACGCGGCGCCCGGTTCCGTGAGCAAGCAGGCGGGCATCCCGCCCGGACCCTGGATCATGACCGCGACCGGACCCACGGCGAACACGAGCCGGTCCGTTCCGCTCACCGCGGGCCAGGTGCACACGGAGATCGTGATCAAGTCAAGCACCGGCGGCATCCAGATAGAAGACCTGCTGGATGCCGCTGCTCCCAGCACGGCGCCCACGGGCGGCGTTAGCACCGGGCTCGGCGGCACCGCGTCGCACGGCCCCGGCTCGCCGCTGCCGTGGCTCGCGGTCATCGGTGCCGGGGCGCTGATCACCCTGGCCGGCGGCCTGCGACTCAGTGTCGGCCGGCTACGCCGGCTGACCGCGCGGGGATAACCGGTGCTCATCCGCAGGCCGGCCGTCGTCGTGTGCGCGGCCGGCCTGCTGGTGATCGCGGGCGGGACGGCCGGGCTGCTGCTGACCCGGCACTCGACTGCGGCCATGCGACCGCCCCCGCTCGGTGTAGCGGCCCTGCCCGCCCCCACGGGCCCGGTCGTCGCCCCGCCGCCGCAGGTGCTTGAGAAGCCGGCTCCGGCGGTCGCCAGGCCGGTGTTGCTGACCATCCCGCTGATCGGGGTGCGGACTAAGCTCATCACTCTTGGCCTGACCGCGGGCGGGGAGTTGCAGGTGCCGTCGACGACGACCGTGGCGGGCTGGTACACCGGCAGCCCGCGGCCAGGGGCGATCGGCCCAGCCATCATCGTCGGCCACATCGACTCGCTGACGGGTCCCGGCGTGTTCTTCCGGCTGTCCGAGTTGCAGCCCGGGGACCGCGTCTACGTCCGGCGCGCCGACGGGACGACGGTGGAGTTCCGCGTGACGGCCGTGCAGACCTATCTCAAGGACCAGTTTCCGACCGCGACCGTGTACGGCCCCGCCCCCTATCCAGAGCTGCGCCTCATCACATGCGGCGGCGCCTTCGACTACGCCACGGGCCACTACCTCAGCAATGTCGTTGTCTACACCACGGAAGTGAGCTGACCAGGGCCGTTGTCGCCGGTTCAGACGCCGCTGCGCAGGCGCTGCAGGGCCTCGGCGAGGATCGCCTCGCCGTCGGCGTCGCTGCGGCGCTCCTTCACGTAGGCCAGGTGCGTCTTGTACGGCTCGACACGGGGCGGGGCCGGCGGGTTGAGCTGGTCCTGGCCGGCCGGGAAGCCGCACCGCGGGCACTCCCACACGTCGGGGATGGCAGCGTCGGACGCGAAGCTCGGCTTGGTCTCGTGTCCGTTCGAGCACCAGAACGCCACCCATACCCGAGGCGCGGCCTCGCCGCGCTCCGCCTCGCCCATCGGGCCGGCGCCCACTCTGCTTCCGCGTATAGCGTTGCCACTACTCACAGACCACCCCTTGTCACGGGAAATCGTCGTCGCTGGCTTAGCACCACTTAACTGGATCTGCCAGATCTGCCGCAGATACATATCTGTTAGTGAGTGATGAGCCAGGCTAGAGCAACGATGCAGACGAACCACAAGACACCGAAGAAGATGGTGATTCGGTCCAGGTTCCGCTCCACCACCGAAGACGAGCCGAGAGTCGAGGAGACCCCGCCGCCGAACAGGTCGGACAGGCCGCCGCCCTTGCCCTTGTGCAGGAGAACGAGTACGACCATCACGAGGCTCGTGATGATCAGGATCACCGATAGCGCGATCTCCATGTCTCCATTCACTTCCCTGTTGGCGGAAGCCAGCCGGCCTGCTAGCGGCCCGCCGCCAGCTCACGATACCGGCAGATCGAGGTGAACTGACCGGCGTCCAGGCTGGCGCCGCCCACGAGCACGCCGTCCACGTCCGGCTGCGCCATGATAGGGGCGATGTTATCGTCCTTGACGGACCCGCCATACAGGATACGCGCACCCAGGGCCGTCCCGGGGCCGTGGATCGCGGTAAGCCGTTCCCTGATGGCCGCGCACATCTGCTGGGCGTCGCCGGGGCTGGCGACCTCGCCGGTGCCGATCGCCCACACCGGCTCGTAGGCGATCACCATGGACGCCACCGCGTCGGCGGGCACCTTGGCCAGCGACCCGTCGAGCTGCCCGAGCACGAACGGCACGTGCCCGCCGGCCTTGCGCACCCCGATGTTCTCTCCCACGCACAGGATCGGCGTGATCGAGACCGCCAGGGCCGCGCGGACCTTGGCGTTCACGAGCGCGTCGTCCTCGTGGTGGTGTTGCCGCCGCTCGGAGTGCCCGGCGAGCACATAGGAACAGCCGAGCTTGGCGAGCATCGGCCCGGAGATGTCCCCCGTGTAGGCGCCCCTGGGATACGGCGACAGGTCCTGGGCGCCGTACCCGATCCGCAGCCTGTCGCCGTCGACCAGCGTCTGCACGCTGCGCAGGTCGGTGAACGGCGGCAGGACGACCACCTCGACGAAGGTGAAGTCCTTCGGTGCCAGCGAGAAGGCCAGCTTCTGCACCAGGGCGATCGCCTCGAGGTGATTGCAGTTCATCTTCCAGTTGCCCGCGATCAGCGGGAGTTTGTTGTCGCTCACGACTCCAGTGCTACCAGACCGGGCAGCGTCTTCCCCTCCAGGTACTCAAGCGACGCGCCGCCGCCCGTGGAGATGTGCCCGAAGGCGTCCTCCGCCAGGCCGAACGACCGCACGGCCGCCGCCGAGTCGCCGCCGCCGACCACGGTGAGCCCGTCGACCTTCGTGATCGCCTCGGCGATCGCGCGGGTGCCGGCGGCGAACGCCGGGAACTCGAACACGCCCACCGGCCCGTTCCAGAACACGGTCCGCGCGTCGATCAGCTTCGCGGCGAACAGCGCGCGGGTGTCCGGCCCCATGTCCATGCCCTCCCGGTCCGCCGGGATCGCGTCCGCGGGAACGACGACCGACTGCGCGTCAGGGGCGAAGTGCGTCGCCGCCACGATGTCGGTCGGCAGCACGATCTCGACCCCGCGGCGCTTCGCCTCCGCGAGCACCCCGCGCACCGGCTCGATCTGGTCGGCCTCGAGCAGGGAATGCCCGACCTCGTACCCGAGCGCCGCGAGGAACGTGTACCCCATTCCGCCGCCGATCAGCACCCGGTCGGCCAGGTCGAGCAGGTTGCCGATCACGCCGAGCTTGTCCGAGACCTTGGACCCGCCGAGCACGACCACGTACGGACGGGCCGGGGACTGCGTCAGCCGCCGCAGCACGGCCACCTCCGCGACCACCAGATCGCCGGCCGCGTGCGGCAGCAGCAGCGGCAGGTCGTAGACGGACGCGTGCTTGCGGTGCACCGCCCCGAACCCGTCACCCACGTAGACGTCGCCGAAGGTGGCGAGCTCGGCAGCGAGCCGGGATCGCCGCGAATCATCCTGAGCGGTCTCCGCGGGCTCGAACCTGACGTTCTCAAGCAGCGCGACGCCGCCGTCGTCCAGCCCCTCGACAGTCGCCACCGCCGACGGGCCGACCAGGTCGGTCGCGAACGCCACCGGCTTGCCGAGCAGCTCGCCGAGCCGGGACGCCACCGGGGCAAGCGACGGGCCGCCGGCCGCGCGGGTCGCGAAGTCGTCGCCCTTCGGGCGGCCAAGATGCGCGAGGATCACCACGCGCGCGCCGCGGTCCGCGAGCTTGCGGATGACCGGCAGGCTGGCCCGGATCCGCAGGTCGTCGGTGATCGCGCCGCTGCCCTTCAGGTCCAGCGGCACGTTCAGGTCCGACCGCAGCAGCACCCGCCGTCCGGCGACCTCGATGTCGTCAACAGAGCGCATGACCACCTACCCCAGACGGGACGCGACGAGCGCGGTGAGGTCGGCGAGCCGGCAGGAGTAGCCCCACTCGTTGTCGTACCAGCCGAACACCTTCACCTGGTTGCCGTACGCCATCGTGATCGACGCGTCGAACGTGCACGAGGCCGGGGAGCCGATGATGTCTGAGGACACGATCGGGTCCTCGGTGTAGGAGAGGATGCCCTTGAGGTCACCCTCGGCGGCGGCCCTGAACGCGGCGTTGACCTCGTCCTTGGTCGCCTCGCGGCCGAGTTCGACCACCAGGTCGGTGATCGACCCGGTGATCACGGGGACGCGCAGCGAATACCCGTCAAGCTTGCCCTTGAGCTCGGGGATCACCAGGGCGGTCGCCTTGGCGGCGCCCGTGGAGGTGGGCACGATGTTCTGCGCCGCCGCGCGCGCCCGGCGCAGGTCCTTGTGCGGCCCGTCCTGCAGCATCTGGTCCTGCGTGTAGGCGTGCACCGTGGTCATCAGGCCCTTGACGATGCCGAAGTTCTCCAGCAGCACCTTCGCCATCGGCGCCACGCAGTTCGTGGTGCACGATGCGTTGGAGACGATGTCGTGGCGCGCGGGGTCGTACCTGTCGTCGTTGACCCCCATCACGATCGTGATGTCCTCGTCCTTGGCCGGAGCCGAGATGATCACCTTCTTGGCGCCGCCCTCGATGTGCGCCGCGGCCTGCTTGCCGTTGGTGAACCGCCCGGTCGACTCGACGACGACGTCGACCCCCAGGTCGGCCCAGGGAAGGAGGGCGGGGTCGCGCTCGGCGAGGATCTGTATCGACTTGCCGCCGACAACGATCGTGTCTCCTGAGACGCGCACCGGCTCCGTCAGGTTGCCCATGACGGTGTCGTACTTGAGCAGGTGCGCCATCGTCGCGACGTCGCCCAGGTCGTTGGCTGCGACGATCTCGATCCCGCGGTCGGTACCCGTGGTGTTCACGGCCTTCCAGAAGTTCCGGCCGATGCGCCCGAACCCGTTGATTCCCACTCGAATGCTCACAGCACCAAATCTCCTCACCGTTGCCGTTCGTGACTAGAGTCCAACGTCCCCGGGCGCTTGTCACTCCCCCTCGGTAATTATCGAACACGAGGACAGCGCTCAAGGTTCCCGGGGGCAGGCATCGCGCGGCACCTATGGTCTAGACCATATAAAGATCAAGGGCTTCGGATCAAGGCACGGAACGGTCCGTGGCGACCGTCGCGACCTCCGCCGATCGTGTTCGCCGGGCACGCGGCGTTACGCTGATCTGTGACGGAAACGTCGAAAGGGCGGAGCATTGTCCGGGCGTACGGCACGACGGCGCGTGGTGCGGCTGATGCTGCCCGGCGACGGCCAGGCCGGTCCCGGACGGGCCGACCCGCGCGCGGACCTGCTGGCCGCCGAGGAACCGCTCGGGATCCGGGTGGACGGCGCGGCGCTGACGATGACGATGCGCACCCCCGGCGACGACATCGAGCTCGCGGCGGGGTTCCTGGTGAGCGAGGCCATCGTCCGCTCCCCCGCCGACATCGCCGAGATCAAGCTCTGCGACGGCACCTCGTGCGGCCACGGCGACCACGACGGACTCGGCAACATCGCCGACGTGAAACTCACCGCGGGCGTCAGCGTGCCCGCCGGTGCCCGCCGTAACTTCATGACGACCAGCGCGTGCGGCATCTGCGGCAAGACCAGCATCGAGGACATCTGCGTGCTGCCGCACGCGCCGCTGGCCGCGGACGAGACCCGGTTCGACCCCGTGGTGCTTGCCGCGCTGCCTGACCGGCTGCGCGAGGCGCAGCGGGTGTTCTCCCGCACCGGCGGGCTGCACGCGGCCGGCCTGTTCAGCGCCGCCGGCGACCTCATCGCGGTGCGCGAGGACGTGGGCAGGCACAACGCCGTTGACAAGATCGTCGGCTGGGCGCTGCTGAACGACAGGCTGCCGCTGGCCGGCTGCGTGCTGCTGGTCAGCGGCCGGGCCTCCTTCGAACTGGTCCAGAAGGCCGTGCTGGCCGGGATACCGCTGCTGGCCGCCGTCTCCGCGCCCTCGTCGCTGGCCGCCGACCTCGCCGAAGAGGCGGGCCTCACGCTCGTCGGGTTCCTGCGCGGCCTGTCGATGAACGTCTACACCGGCACGCACCGGCTGTCGGCATGAGCGGCCCGGCCCCCGATAGCGCGGCCGGGGACGCGTCCGGTGCCGACGGCGACGGCGCGGGCAGGCCGAGCCCGCGGCTGGCCTACGCGCAGTGGATGGACGCGTGCGCGCGGGCAGGCTGGCTGGACGCGCCGGTCGTCGAGCAGGTGCCTGCCACCGCGGCACTCGGCCGGGTGACGGCCGCCCCGGTGCACGCGCGCTGGCCGTCGCCCCGGTCGGACTGCGCCGCCATGGACGGCATCGCGGTCGCCGCCGCTTCCCTCGGCGCCGCCGGCGCCGCCGCCGAGGTGGCCCTGCCGGCCTCGGCGTTCCAGTGGATCGACACCGGCGACCCGTTGCCGCCGGGCACCGACACGGTGGTCGAGCGCGAGCGGGTCCTGCCCGGCGATGACGGCGGCGTCCGCATCACGGGCGGCGCAGGCCCGGTGCGGCGCGGGCGCCATGTCCGCACGACCGGCGAGGATTTCCTGGCGGGCCAGGTCCTCGTCCCGGCAGGCCGCCGGCTCCGGCCAGGTGACCTCGCCGTCGCGGTGGCGGCCGGACACGCCGCGCTGGCCGTGGCCAGGCAGCCGGTGGTCGCGATCATCCCGACCGGAGACGAGATCAGGCCCGCCGGGTCCACGATCCGGCCAGGTGAGATCATCGACAGCAACTCCCTCATGCTCGCGTCCCGGTGCCGCCAGGTGGGCGCGCTGCCGGCGGTGAGCGACGTGCAGCCGGACGACCCGGACACGCTGGCCGCCGAGATCCGGCGCTCGGCCCTGGCCGCCGACCTGGTCCTCGTCATCGCCGGCTCAAGCCGCGGCCGCGGCGATCACACCGCCGCGGTGCTCGCCGACGTTGGCGGCCTGGCCGTGGCAGGCGCCGCGGTCCGGCCCGGTCACCCGGTGCTGCTCGGCCACGTCAAGCTTGGCCGTCCGCGGGCGCACCAGCCGGCCGGAGCCGCTCCTGTCATCGGGCTGCCCGGCTACCCGCTGGCCGCCGCGGTGATCTTCGAGGTGTTCGCCCGCCCGGTGATCGCCGCCATCCAGGGCTGGGAGCCGACCGAGCGCACGCAGCGGGTGACGCTGGACCGTGACTGGACGTCCGCGCCCGGCGTCGAGGACTGGGTGCCGGTCACCCTGACGTGGGGTCAGGACGGCACCCTGGCGACGCCGGGCAGGCGCGGCGCGGGCTCGACGAGCCAGCTCGCCCGGGCCGACGCCTGGTGGCCGATACCCATCGGGCGCGGCCACTTCACCCGCGGCAGCGTCATCGAGGTGCTTGCGATCTGGGGTGCTTGATAGCGAGATCAGCCCGCCCCCGTTAGGCGGGGCAGCGCCAGCAGTTCCATCTGGTCTCCACAACCACTGCACATCAGTCTCACGCGTCTCGGCGACAGTGAACGTAGCCGGCCGTTTGCTCTCCCCGGGGCAAGCGGCTGGCGTCCCGCTACCCGAACCGAAGGAGCACCTGATGACCACTGCGACAGCCGCCACCTCGCTGCGGGTGGCCGCAACCGCTGCCGCTTCGCTCACGCTGCCCGCCGCCGCCAGCGTGCTGGCCGTGACGGCCCGGCCCGGCCAGGAGTCGGCGGAACTGGGCGGGCTGCTGTACGCGTTCCGCCGGGCCGGCGCCAGCCTGAGCCTGCTGTGCCTGACCCGCGGCGAGGCCGCCGCGCACAATTCGGCCAGCGCCCGGCTCGTCGCCATCCGGCCCTGGGAAGTGCAGCTGGCCGCCGCGGTGCTGGGCATCGGCGAGCTCACGGTCGCCAATTACCCCGACGGGAAGCTCGCCGAGCAGCCGGCGGCCGAACTCGGCGACCGGATCAGGCGCGCGATCCGCCAGCACTCCGCGGACCTGCTGGTTGTCACCGCCCCCGAGGCGGGCGACGGCGACGACATCGCGGTCGCCCGCGCCGCCGCCGCGGCCGCCGCGCAGCTGGGCGTGCCGCTGCTTGCCCGCACCCGGCCGGGCACTCCCGGCGCCTGGGCGATCGACCTCGGCGCCGACGCCGCCACCGCGCGCGCGATCCAGAAGTCCGCCGCGGCAGCGCACTCCAGCCAGTCGCAGGCTTTGCCCGCGCTCATGCGCCGCCTGGACGCACTCGACGGCAGGGAGCCGCTGCGCTGGCTGCTGTTCCCGCAGCCAGGGCCGCGACAGCGCGAGCGGGCGGTCACGCGTGCGGCATGGTGAGCGTCATCGTGGTGCCGCGGCCTGCCGTGCTCGCCGCGGTGAGCCGGCCGCCGTGCGCCCTGGCCAGCTCCGCGGCGACCGCGAGGCCGATGCCACTGCCTGAGGCCTGCGCGGCGCCCTGCCCGCGCCAGAACCTGTCGAAGATGCGGGGCAGGTCGTCGGCCGGGATGCCGATCCCGGTGTCGGCGACCTCCAGCACGGCGTCGGCTCCCGCCAGCCCGGCGCGGACGCTGACCCGGCCGCCGGCCGGCGTGAACTTCAGCGCGTTGGTCAGGAGGTTGGTGACGACCTGATGCAGCCAGCGCGGGTCGGCGAGCACCGGCACGGGTGACAGCTGCCTGTCCAGCTCGATGTCGGCGGCCTCGAACCGGCGGGCGAGGCTGTCGGCCGCCGTGGCGGCGATGTCCGCCAGGTCGCAGCGGCGCCGCGCCAGGTGCAGGGCGGCGGCGTCGGCGGCGGCAAGCGTCTGCAGGTCATCGACCATTCGCGCTAGCCGCAGCACCTCATCGCGCAACGAGGACAGCTCGTCGGGGGTTGGCTCGGCGACACCGTCGAGCAGGGCCTCATGGCCCGCCTGGAGCACCGCGATCGGCGTCCGCAGCTCGTGCGCGACGCCTGCCACCATGTCGCGGCGGATCCGGTCCTCCCGGTCCAGCGTGTCCGCCATCTGGTCAAAGGCCGCCGCCAGCTCACCGAGTTCCCCGGGTGCGCGGACATCGCCTGCCCGCGCGGCCCGGTCACCGCCGGCCATCGACCTCGTCGCGGCGATGAGCCGCTCGACCGGACGGGCGATCCGCCGGGCGACCGTGAGGCCGGCCGCCAGTGCCAGCAGCGCCGCCACCCCGGCCGCGCCCGCGATGGCCTGCAGCAGCGCGGTCCGCAGGGCGCCGTCCGCGCCGCCGAGCCCGGCGCCGCTGAACCGCGCGAGAACCGTGCCAACGCGCTGGTCCCTGACCACGACCGGTGCGCTGGCCAGCGGTCCCGCCGCGGCGGCGAAACCGGGCGTGCCGGCCACCGTGCCGCCCCCTGCGTCGCGGACCTGCAGGTCCACGCCGGTGCGCTCGGCCAGGTCGAGGACCGGGAACAGGTCGGCGGAGGCCCAGTTGCCGTTTTTGTCCCAGGCCGCGCCCGCGGCCAGCGAGATCGCGCCGGCCAGCTCGCTGCGCTGCCGGCCGGCGAGCGATGAGACGTCGGCGGCGGCGAAGACGGCCGCCAGCACGGCAAGCAGCGCGATCGCGGCGAGCGCCACGGCGAGGAAGGCCAGCGCGAGCCGCAGCCCGAGCTTGTCGCCACGCGGCGCGGCGGGCGCGCTGTCAGTCATCGCGGGCCAGGCCCAGCCGGTAGCCGCCGCCGAGGACGGTCTTGATGATGCGCGGACTGCCCGGCTCGTCCTCGATCTTCCTGCGCAGGTTCTTCACGTGCGAGTCGATCGTCCGCTCGTAGCCTTCGAACTCATACCCGCGGACCCGGTTGATCAGCTCGAACCGTGAGTACACCCGGCCAGGGACCGTCGCCAGCGCCACGAGCACCCCCCATTCGGTCGGGGTGAGCTCGGCCTGCGCGCCGCGAACGGTCACGGCGCGGCGCGGCTCATCGATGACAAGCTCGCCTCCGCCGTAGCTGGCGACCTCGGGGCGGCCCCCGGCGGCCGGCTCGCCCCGGCGCAGGATCGCCTGCACCCGCAGGACCAGTTCCCTGGGGCTGAACGGCTTGGTCACGTAGTCATCGGCGCCGAGCTCGAGCCCCCGGACCCGGTCTTCCTCGCCGCTCTTGGCGGTCAGCATCAGGATGCGCGGGGCCGGCTGGGCGGTGGCCGCGCGGAGCTCGCGCGCGACAGTCTCCCCGGGCACATCGGGCAGGCCGAGATCCAGGACCACCAGCTCCGGCGCGGCGGCGGCCGCCATGGTGATCGCCTCGGCGCCTGAGCCGGTCGACAGCACGGTGAACCCGGCGTTCTGCAGGTACGTCCTGATGAAGTCGCGCAGCTTGCGCTCGTCCTCAACCACTAGCACCGTCGCGCCCATCGCGCCGTTCACCCGCCTTTCCGAGCCTCCATACCGTCACCATCACACCTGCACCGGGCCGGCACCGACGTCGGGTGTCCTGGCAGTGAGGCAGCACCGGCAGCATAGGACAGCGCTGATGACCGCAAGCGAACTGGTCGTGGCGGCACCCTGGATCGCCTTCGGGATCGCTGTGCTGGTCTTGTACATCCGGCTGCGCCGCCCGCGCAAATGACCGCCAACCGAACAGCCGCGCGGGCAGCCGCTGGGGCTGGCCCTCTGCACGCGGGAAATGGGACGGGTTAGCCCCTGCGCAGCCGGGCGCGGACCAGGCCGGGCAGCGCGGCTGGCCCGGTAACCGGCTGGAAGCGGGCGGCCGCGTCGGACAGCTCGCGGAATTCGGTGTCGGCCAGGTCGATCTCGGCGGCGGCGACGTTGCTCTCCAGCTGCGCGACGCTGGACGCGCCGGGGATCGCCACCACGGCCGGGCTCCGGATCGCCCAGGCGAGCGCCACCTGCGCCGGCGTGACGCCGTGCGCCTCGGCGACATCCCGCAGCACGCCGAACAGCCCGGCGGCCCGCTCCAGGTTGACCGGCAGGAAATACGGGTTGACCGACCGGACGCGGTCCTTCGGCGGGCTGTCGGGACCGTACCGGCCGGACAGGAACCCCTGGGCCAGCGGGCTGTAGGCGATCACGACGTGACCGGTCTGTTCCGCGTACGGGATCAGGTCGTCGGCGGGTCCCCTGACGACGAGGCTGTACTGCACCTGATTGCTGAGCACGCGGCTGCCGAGCGCGCGCTCGGCAGCCTTCCAGCGGTCGAGCGAGTAGTTGCTCACGCCGACCTCGCCGACCAGGCCGATCCGCTGCAGCGCTCGCATGCCGCGCATGGTCACGGTATCGGGGGCCACCGGGTTCGGCTGGTGCACCTGGTACAGGTCGATTCTGCTGACCCCGGCGCGGTTCGCGCTGGCTACCGCCCGCTGCTCGACGACCGGCGGCAGCGGCGCGACCGGGAGGATCTTCGTCGCGAGAAACACCTGGTCGCGGTGCCCGCTGATGGCTCGGCCGAGGATCCGCTCGCTGCGGCCGAGCCCGTAGATCTCGGCGGTGTCGAACAGCGTCACGCCGAGCTCGAGCGCGCGGTGCACGATGGCCTGCGCCTCGCGCTCGGCGTACAGTGTGCCGTACCCCCATTGCCTGGACCCGAACTGCCAGGTGCCCAGTCCGATCTTGGAGAGCTTCGGTGCGGTGTCGACCGCTAGGTAGCGCACGTGCCCATTATCCCCAGCCGCGGGCCCGGTTACCGCGTGCGCTGGCCGGCCAGCCGGTGCAAGGCGGCCGCCAGCTGGTCGACCTCGGCGTACGTGTTGTACAGCGCGAGCGCGGCGCGCACGGTTGCCTCGAGCCCGAAGCGCCGCAGGACCGGCTGCGCGCAGTGATGGCCGGCGCGCACGGCGATGCCCTCGCAGTCCAGCGCCGACCCCACCTCCTCCGGGCGGTACCCGTCGAGGACGAACGAGAGGATGCCCGCCTTGCCGGGCGCCGTGCCGACCATGCGCAGGCCGGGGACGGCCTCAAGCGCCCGCGTCGCGTAACCGAGCAGGTCGTGCTCGTAGCCGGCGATGCTCTCGCGGCCGATCCGCTCCACGTACGCCAGGGCCGCGCCGAGGCCGACCGCGTCCGCGATCGAGGCGGTGCCCGCCTCGAACCGGGTGGGCGGCGGCTGGTACACCGTGCGCTCGAAGGTGACGTTCCTGATCATGTTCCCGCCGCCCTGCCACGGAGGCATCGAGTCGAGCACGTCGGGCTTGCCGTACAGCGCGCCGATGCCGGTCGGCCCGAACACCTTGTGCCCGGAGAAGACGTAGAAGTCCGTGTCGAGCTCCCGCACGTCGACCGGCATGTGCGAGACCGCCTGCGCCCCGTCGACCAGCACGGCCGCGCCCGCATCGTGCGCGGCGGCGATGATCTCACCCAGCGGGAGGACCGTGCCCAGGGCGTTCGACACGTGCGCGACCGCCACCAGGCGGGTACGCGGCGATAGCAGGTTGCGGTACTCGTCGAGGATGACCTGGCCGCTGTCATCGACGGGTATGACGCGCAGCGTGGCGCCCCGTTCGCGCGCGAGCAGCTGCCACGGCACGATGTTCGCGTGGTGCTCCAGGTGCGACAACACGATCTCGTCGCCGGACCCGACGTACTCGCGGCCCCAGCTTTGCGCGACGAGGTTGATCGCCTCGGTCGTGCCGCGCACGAAGACGATGTCCTCCGCCGCGGGGGCGCCCAGGAAGCGCGCCACGGTGTCCCGCGCGTCCTCGTAGGCCTGCGTCGCCCGCGCCGCGAGCTCGTGCGCGGCGCGGTGAATGTTCGAGTTCTCGTGAGCGTAGAAGCGGGCAAGGCGGTCGATCACCTCCCGCGGCTTCTGGGTGGTCGCGGCATTGTCCAGCCAGACCAGCTGGTGACCGTTGACAGTCTCGGCGAGGATCGGGAAGTCGCGCCGGACCGCCTCGACGTCGAATGACGTCCGGCTTGGCCACCGCGTGGCCGGCACCGCGGGCCGGCCCGCCTGCAGCGGGTCGAGGAAGTAGAACTCCTGAGCGCGCAATGGGGCATAGGGATCGCTCAGCACGTCGCCGAGCCCGGCCGGGACGGTCGGCGCGAGCGCCATGGTTTGCCAGCCTGGCGCGGCCTCGTGGCGCGGGGCCGCGTGCACCGTGATCGGGGACTCCTCAAGCGAGTCCGGGATGTTGGTCAGCACGGTCGCCGCCGGTGAGGCGAGCGTCTCCGACGGCGCCGGCCCGGCGGAACCGCCCCGGCCGCCGAGGTCGGCCGCCTCCGCTGGCAAGGCGGCGAAGAGCTCATTGGCCAGCCGGGTCAGGCTCGCCTCATCGGGCAGCCCGTTGAGATTGTCGTTCATGCCGGTGTCACAGGTAGCTGAAGCCGTAGTTGTGGAACTTGCCGACCTCGACATCGTCGATGACCCCAAGGGCGTCGTCGGTCAGGACGGCGAGCGAGCAGTACAGCGAGACGAGGTAGGACGCGATGGCGTTGCGCGAGATGCCCATGAAGCGGACGGAAAGCCCCATGCTCTGCTGACCGGTGAGGTCCGGCTGATACAGGCCGACGACCCCCTGGCGCTCTTCGCCGACCCGCAGCAGCAGGATCTTCGTCCTCCCGTCCTCAAGGGGAACCTTGTCCGACGGGATCAGCGGTATGCCCCGCCAGGTGATGAACTGCGACCCGAACAGGCTCACGGTCGCCGGCGGAACCCCGCGCCTGGTGCATTCGCGGCCGAACGCGGCGATCCCCTTGGGATGGGTCAGGAAGAACGCCGGCTGCTTCCACACCCGCGTGATCAGCTCGTCGAGATCGTCAGGCGTCGGGGCGCCGGTCCCTGTCCTGATGCGCTGATCGCCCGCGACGTTCGCCAGCATGCCGTACTCGGCGTTGTTGATCAGCTCGGACTCCTGGCGCTCCTTGACGATTTCGATCGTCAGCCGCAGCTGCTCCTTGATCTGGTCGTAGGGGCTGCTGTACAGGTCGGAGACCCGGGTGTGGACGTCGACGACCGTCGTTACCGCGTTCAGGAAGTACTCGCGGGCGTTCTCCTCGTAGTCGACGTAGGTCTGCGGCAGCTCCGACTCGTCGCGCGGCGGGCAGGCGATGTCGATGGCCTCGGGATGCCTGACCTTGTTCAGCCGGTAGATGCCGGCCTCGACCGGCGCCCATTCCAGCATGCGTACCAGCCACCGCGGCGTGATTGTCACCATCTGCGGGACTGTCTTGGTGGCGTTGGCGAGCTGGCGGGCTGCTCCGTCGCTGAGTGCGAGCGGTTCCTGTGCAGTGGTCATCGGTCTTCCCCCGGATGTGCTAAGGACGGCTGGATCCTTCTTGCTCCCCCGATCCGCGCAACCTTCGGTGCCTCGTCACCAGCGGTCCGACCGTGTCGCGTGTCCCGGCGCGGAGTTCGGTCGTGCGCAACCCACTGTAGGGCCATTCGCGTTCGGCCGAATGCAATTCAACAACCTTATGCGCTGCCATACTTGATTTCCAGATGGCTAAAACCGGCAACGAATAGCAAAATTCCCCTGCTAGCGTTATCAGGCGCAAAGACAACAATTTCAAGGAAAAAAACGATAAATCGCGAACCGGCACGCTGCCTGGGCGGACGGCCATCGGCACGGAGGCAACAATATCATTATTCCTATAGTTAATGAGCAGAAAGGCGATGTTCTCTCAGAGCTTGCCGCGGCTACGCGCGTTGAGGATGATCTGGGTCACCGTGTACGCGCTCAGTCTCAGTTTTCCTGCTATCTCATCCGGCCGCAGGCCCTGCTCGTTGTACAGCAGCGCGAGCTTCTCCTGCGACCGGCTCCACGGCTGGCGGACCGCACTGGGGGTGACAGGCCGCGGCCGCGGCCGCGGGCGGACGCGATTGGCCGCGGTCCCGGCTGCCTCCGCCGCCGGCACGGACGTGCCGAACGATCCGCGGCGCTGGTCGTGGTACTTGCCGCTCGCCAGCTCGTCCCTGGTGCGCTCGTCCAGGATCATGTACTGCTCGGCCGACTTGTTCACCCCGACCGCGACGATCGTCAGGCCCTTGGCGTTCTTCTCCTGGCACGCACCCGACATGCAGTAGTCGTACTTCTTCGCCCGCTCGGGATGCAGCTCGCACCCGCACGTCACACACTTCTTCATAGCTTTCGGAAAACACCCGGTGCGCTGCGATTATTCCAATGAAGAGGTTGCCCATGAAGAAGACCGCGAACACAGCGGTTCCCGTGCACCCGTTGCTTGAGGCGGCGCGGTGGGCGCCATCGGCGAGCACGCCCACGGACGGCTGTTCGCGGCCCTGCGGCCGGGCAACCAGGCGTGGGCCGGCGCCGCCAGCACGCTCATCCTCGTCGCGGCCCCTATTGATGCACGGGACGCAGCCGCCGCTCAGCGTCTACTTCTAGCCAGCGGCCGTCTCATTCTGGGAGGTTCGAACCGACTTAGGACCCGGGCGGCAGGTTCATTGTCCGTTTTATACGCATTTCGATCTGCCGCTCGGGTCCTATCTTGCGGCGGGGCGTCCGGATCGTGAGACAGCGGCTGGGCGGCCGGAGTCGGCATTGCGTCGGTCAGCAGGCGCCGTCAGCGGCCTTCGCCGCCGGGCACGTCACTACGGGAGCATGTCGGCGGTCAGGCAGGCTTCGGTGTTGGGCAGGCCCAGGTCGTGGGCGCGGCGGTCGGCCATCGCGAGGAGGCGGCGGATCCGGCCGGCGATCGCGTCCTTGGTCAGCGGCGGGTCGGCGAGCTGGCCGAGCTCCTCAAGCGAGGCCTGCCGGTGCGCGATCCGCAGCCGGCCGGCCATCGTGAGGTGCTCTGGGGCGTCCGCGCCGAGGATCTCCAGGGCGCGCTCCACCCGCGCGCCGGCCGCGACTGCCGCGCGGGCCGACCGGCGCAGGTTCGCGTCGTCGAAGTTCGCCAGCCGGTTGGCGGTCGCGCGGACCTCGCGGCGCATCCGCCGCTCCTCCCAGGCCAGGACGCTGTCGTGCGCCCCGAGCCGGGTCAGCATCGCGCTGATCGCCTCGCCATCGCGGATCACCACCCGGTCCACGCCACGGACCTCGCGGGCCTTGGCGGCGATCTTCAGCCGCCGCGCGGCGCCCACGAGCGCCAGCGCCGTCTCCGACCCGGGGCAGGTGACCTCGAGGGCCATCGACCGGCCAGGCTCGGTCAGCGAGCCGTGCACGAGGAACGCCCCGCGCCAGACGGCCTCGCAGTCGCAGGTGGCGCCGGACACCACCTGGCGGGGCAGGCCGCGCACCGGGCGGCCGAAGCTGTCGAGCAGGCCGGCCTGCCTGGCCAGGCTGTCACCGCCCTTGCTGACCCGGACGACGTACCTGTTGCCCTTGCGCAGCCCGCCGGGGGCGAGCACGAGCAGCTCTGACGGCTGGCCGAACACCTCGGCGATGCTCGCGCGCAGCCGCCGCGCCACGGCGGCGGTGTCCAGCTCGGCCTCGATCACGATCCGCCCGGGCGACCCGGTCAGGTTGAGCCCGCCGGCGAACCGCAGCAGCGTGGACACCTCGGTCTTCCGGCAGCACGGCTTCACCACCGGCACGCGGCTGAGCTCGTCCTTCACCAGGCCGGTCATCGCCATTCAGACACAACCCCCCTTGTCGTCGCGCCCCGCCCAAGCGGTCCCGAATACGGTTTGGTACGCGATCGCCAGCCGCACGGGGTCATGCGTGGCGCCGTCGCCCGCGGCGACCTCCGCCAGCACCAGCGACGCACGAAGCAGTGCCGCCGCCTTCTCGAGTTCGTCCTCCGCGCCGCGGACCGCGCCACGGTCGGCGAGCACCACGTCAAAAGACAATGATGGCGCGTGATCGGCGAGAACTTCCAGATGGCGGTGCGGGGAAAATCCTTCTGTCTCGCCGGGCTGCGGCACCAGGTTCAGCGCCACGAGCCGCCGCGCAGTCGTCTGGCTCAGGGCGGCGGCCAGCGACGGGACCAGCAGGTGCGGCAGCACGCTGGTGAACCACGACCCCGGGCCGAAAACGACCCAGTCCGCCGACAGCACCGCGGCCAGCGCCTCGGGGACCGCCGGCGGGTCGGCGGGCACCAGCTCGATCGACCGCACCCGTCCGGGCGTCACGGCGACCGCCGACTGGCCCCGCACGACCGAGATCGCGTGCGGCCGGGCCGGATCCGCGCCTTCCACCGACGCCGCGATGTCCAGCGGCACCGCCGCCATCGGCAGCACCCGCCCGCAGACCCGCAGCAGCCGCCCGACCCAGTCCAGCCCCGCCACCGGGTCGCCGAGCAGGTCCCCGAGCGCGGTGATCAGCAGGTTGCCGACCGCGTGCCCGGCGAGCTCGCCGTCACCGCCGAACCGGTGCTGCACCACGCGGGACCAGGTAGTCCCCCACTCGTCGTCACCGCACAGCGCGGCGAGCGCCATCCGCAGGTCCCCGGGCGGGAGCACGCCGTACTCGCGGCGCAGCCGGCCGGAAGACCCGCCGTCGTCGGCGACGGTCACGATCGCGGTCACCTCGGACGTCACCCTGCGCAGCGCGGCCAGCGACGCCGCGAGCCCGTGCCCGCCGCCGAGCGC
>JASHPP010000250.1 GCA_030038035.1 Trebonia sp. | reverse complement strand
GGCATCGACGGCTTCGACGCCGCCGAGTTCACCGAGCAGGTCAACGTGAAGGTGCTCGGCTACCTGCGCTGCATCCGCGCGGTCGTGCCGTTCATGCGCGCGGGCGGCTGGGGCCGGATCATCAACGTCAGCGGCCTGGCCGCCCGGTCCAGCGGGGCGATCACCGGGACGGTCCGCAACGTGGCCGTCTCGGCGCTGACGAAGAACCTCGCCGACGAGCTTGGCCGCGACGGCATCAACGTCACGGTGGTCCATCCCGGCGTCACGGTGACCGAGCAGACGCCGCGGGTCCTGGCCTTGCGCGCCGAACGCGCCGGGGTCTCGGTGGCCGAGATCGAGCGGCGCCTCAGCGCCGCCGTTGGCATCGGGCGGCTCGTCACGGCCGACGAGGTGGCGGCGGTCATCGCGTTCCTCGCCTCGCCCAAGAGCGTCGCCGTCAACGGCGACGCGATCGTGGTCGGCGGCGGCGCGGTCGGGCCGATCCATTACTGACACCCCCGGCCCCGCCGGGCGGAACAGCCGCCAGCCGGCGGCCGGCCAGGCGTGCTCGCTGACCAGGTGCACGCTGACCGCGACCTGGCAGTTCACCGTCTTGCCCAGCATCCCGGAATACTGCCGCGCCGCGCACGGCGGCCCGGGAACGCGACGAACTGCTGCAGCCGCCGATGACCGGTCCCCAGCCGGGCAGGCCGGGACAATCATCGCGGACCACGAACAGGATGTGCTGACGAGGCATCTGGTACCTGGTGTGATCCCGTTATCTGCGCCAGAGCCGGGGATTTGGCCACCAGCATCATCACTGGGGGCGAACCACCCGGCGGCAAGCCGTCGTATCACCTGTAGTTGAATGGGAGCAAAGAGTGACTCATGTGACATGAGTTCCCAGCATCGCGTGAGGCAGGTCCGCGATGAAACTGACGGGTATCGCGCTGGCGGTCGCCGTGCTCGGGCTGGCGGCCTGTTCGGCGCACGCGTCCGGACCAGACGTGCTGCGGGAGGGGCCCGCCGCGGCGTCGGCCGGCCGACATTCAGCAGCGACCGCACGGCCCGCCGCGCCGGCGATCACCAAGACGGTCGTCAGGTATCGCACCGTGCCGGCGTCGTCGGCGCCTGCGACCGCCGCGCCCACGGCAGTCGCGGCACCGCAGCCGACGCCGGTCCCGAACGTCACCGATCCGTGGGCCGTGGTAGCGGCATACTACGGGGACATCGAATCTGGGGACTACCCGGAAGCCTGGGCGCTGCTCAGCTCAGGCGCGGTCACCGGCCAGACCTACCAGCAGTTCGTGGCCGGCTTCGCCTGCACCGGGGGGCAGGACCTGAGCGAGAACTGGCAATCCGGCGACGAGGTCAGCTTCGACCTGGCGGCGACCGACGACTGCACGGGCACGGTGCAGTACTTCACCGGCATCGACACCGTCGTGGGCGGCAAGATCGTCGCCGCGGACGTCACCCAGACCGGCTGAGCTAGCCCGACTGCGGGAGCCTGGCGGTGCCTGGCCGCGCGGGACGCGCCGACGGCGGCGGGACGACCGGCCCGATGTCGCCGTCTGGTGCCTCGTCCAGGTCGGCGATGACGGGCGCGTGATCGCTTGGCGCGCTGCCCTTGCGCGCCTCGCGGTCCACCCACGCCGCCCGCACCTGGGCCGCCACCGGGGCGCTGGCCAAGATCAGGTCAATTCGCATCCCGAGATCCTGGTGGAACATGCCGGCCCGGTAGTCCCAGTAGGTGAACACGCGGCTGTCCGGCCAGCGGTCCCGCACCACGTCCCGCAGGCCAAGCGCCTCCAATTCGGCGAGCGCGGCCCGCTCTGGGGGCGTGACGTGCGTCTGGCCGACGTAGGCGGCCGGGTCGAACACGTCCGCGTCGGTTGGCGCGATGTTCATGTCCCCGCAGACCAGCGCCGCCGCCGGGCCCGCCGCTACCGCGTCCCGCAAGGCGGCGAGCCAGGCGAGCTTGTAGCGGTAGTGGTCCGAGCCTGGCTCCCTGCCGTTCGGCACGTAGACGGAATGCACCCGGATGCCGCCGCAGGTCGCGGAGACCGCCCTCGCCTCCGGTCCGGGAAAGCCCGGCTCGTCCGGCAGCCCGGCAGTGACGTCGTCGAGCCCGGCCCTGGACAAGATGGCGACGCCGTTCCACTGGGCCTGCCCGTTGACGGCGAAGACGTAGCCGCGCGCCGCGAGCTCGGTGCCGAGCAGTTCGGTGAACGCCTCACGGGTGAGCTTGATCTCCTGCAAGCACACCACGTCGGGCTGCCGCTCATCGAGCCATGGCAGCAGCCGCGGAACCCGCTGCTTGACAGAGTTGACATTCCACGTCGCTACTCGCACCGGTCCACAATAGCCACTGCGATCGTGCGCCGGCCGAACGCCGCGAGCGCGCCGGCCGGCGCGGGTGCCGATGAGCCAGACCTGGCCGCCGTAGCGGCCGGGGACTAGTCGTGGGTTAGTCCAGGAGCGGGCGGACTTCTTCGGCGGCGAAGCCGACGAAGCCGACGGGATCGGGTTCGTCGGCGGCCGGCTGCAGGACCACCGAGTCCGCGCCGGCGTCAGCCCAGAACCGGACCGCGGCGGCGACCGCCGCGGCGTCGCCCGCCACGGTCTGCAGGTAAACGACAAGCGGGTGCGGGTCGGTGCGGCCGGCGATGGCACGGCCCGCGTCTATCGACTGACGGGCCGACCGCACCTGCTCAGGTGAGGTGCCCGCGTGCAGGATCGTGCCGTCGGCGAGTTCGCCGCTGAGCCGCAAGGTGCGCGGGCCGGTCGCCGCGCATAGCACCGCAGGGGCAACGGCCGGCGGCCAGCCGAGCGCGACGTCGTCGAGGTGCACGTAGCGGCCGCGCGTGGTCAGGCGCTCTCCGCGCAGCAGGGCGCGCAGCGCGCTGAGGTACTCGCGCAGCAGCGTCAGCGGCGACTCGACCGCGGCGCCGGCCTGGCGCATCCAGTCCTGAACGCCATGGCCGACGCCCACGGTAGCCCGGCCGGGAAACAGCCGGCTCAGCATGGCGGCCTCCATGGCAGTCAGCGCGACGTTCCGCAGCGGCGCCGGGAGAACGCCGATCCCCACCCGCACTCGCTGCGTGACGGCGAGCACCGCGGCGGCTGAGGAGATCGCGCCTCCCCAGAAGCAGTCTTCCCAGAGCCACAGTTCATCCAGGCCCGCCGCCTCGGCCGCGAGGGCGATGCCACGCAGCTGCTCGGGCGGGAATTCGGGGCGGCAGACCACGCCGAGAACCGTCATGCGATCAATACTGCAAGGGTTGGCGCCGGGAGTCGCAACGCCAAACCGGATGGCTGCTTCCGTCAGGGACGGGTCGCGTCGTAAGGTGACGCGGGTGAGCGACTCCTTCACCGGCGAACTGTGGGACAGCATCACCGATATCTATAGCGCGATCCTGGCGCATCCGTTCATCAAGGGCCTGACCGACGGCACGCTCCCCCGGGAGTCGTTCGCATTCTTCGTCGTCCAGGATGGGCTCTACCTAAAGCAGTACGCGAGCGCGCTCGCCGCGGTCGCCAGCCGCGCGCCCGAGCCGACTGCGATGCGGATGTTCGCGCGGCACGCGGCGGACGCGGTGACGGTGGAGCAGGAATTGCACTCGGCGCTGCTGCCGGAACTCGGCATTTCCGCCGCGGCGGCAGCCGCCGCCGAGCCGGCCCCGACGAACCTCGCCTACACCAGCTACCTGCTCTCGACCATTCGCGGCGGAACCTATGCCGAAGGGGTCGGCGCGGTGCTCCCCTGCTACTGGATTTACTGGGAAGTCGGCAAGGAACTCCTGCGCCATGGATCGCCCGACCCGAGGTACCAGCGGTGGATTGACACCTACGGCGGCGACGAGTTCGGGCAGGTCGTGCGGGACGTGCTCGCCGAGGCCGACGCGGTCGGGCCGGTCCTTTCCGCGGGGGAGCGCGCACTGGTTCGCCGCCACTTCCGCACCACGAGTCGTTACGAGTGGATGTTCTGGGACATGGGCTACCGCCGGGAATCCTGGCCGGTCTAAACCAATGCGGTAACGAGTATCGGTGTTCCAGCGTTGTTGTCGATAGAGCGTTGTGATCGGCCGTCCTCTGCTCAAAGCGAACACGGTCGCCGACACGCTGCCCCGATTGTCGCGAATGTCACATAGCGCTGTGCCGCGTCAGATAAGATCTCGTCGGCATAGCATGGCACAAAGACCTCGGCAGCCGGGTAGGTGCGGTGCGGCAATTGCGGTCGGTGTGCGGGATGGGGCGGGTCCAACGCCGCTAACGCCGCGGTCATCGATTAGGATGACTGTCGAAACCAGGAAAGGCGGATATCCAAGTGGCCCAGAAGATCCAGACTCTCTTCATCGACGACATCGACGGCGGAGCGGCAGAGGGTACCGTGCGCTTTGCGCTGGACGGTACGGATT
>JASHPP010000024.1 GCA_030038035.1 Trebonia sp. | reverse complement strand
CAGCGTCTTCGCGAATCGGTGTGCGCAAAGCTGGGAGTAAGGGAACGGTCATGGCAGAAGGGCGACAGGCCCGGCATGTACGGCGCGTCTCTGAACGAGTTATCTCCGCGCCGAGCTCAACATGGAGGAAGCACGACGCCTTCGAGTAGCCAGGGAACGTTCTGCGCCTGCCCTACCCGTCAGGTATCCAGCCGGACGAGCTGGATGCTGATGATCTCCTGCCCCTTGTACGGGGCCACGACGTACCAGATCGTAACGCCATCAGAAGGCAGGTGCAGCTCATAGGCTCCGGGCAGCGGGCCGTCCTCGGGAAACGGGTCGGCAAGCGTCGGGACCGGTTCCTCGAGCAGGTGGAAGATCGCTCGCTGAACTTGTCCACCGCACGGATTGCGGGAGGGCCTCTATCTCCTGCCAGGCGTTCCCGGCAAAGCGAACGAGGCGATCACTTACTGATGCCCCAGGCCTCTGCGAGCTCACTGCGCGACAGAGTCAGCGCGGCGTCGCCCGGGCCGGGGTCTGCCTCCATACGCGCCCTGGCCACGCTCCGCCCGACCTCGCGCCGGAGCCGCCTTACCTCAGCCCGCAGCGCGTCGAGCTCGGCACGAGGGACCGTCACCATCTCCGACGCTTCCGCTGTCACACGCAGCTCCCTACACGCACTACCGTTGCCGTCGAGTCTAGTTCCAAGACCACCTGGCCGCCGGCACTCGCGACTCCCTGCCGCCACGGCGTGCCCGTTACGTGCCCGTCCGGACGGCGAAACAGGGTAATCCACGGTCACTCACGGCTAGCCAAAATCTCTTCTGAACTGCAGATACGCAGCTCAGCAAGGCTGAACTGAGAGCCTTCCAAGCTGGTCATGCGGGTTCGATTCCCGTCGCCCGCTCCAGCAGTTCAGGAGCATCTTTCGAACGCTTTCAGGGGCACCCGCCCGGGCCGCGTGCCTGTTGCGGATCGCCGTGACCTGCGCATACGGCAGACCGGCGAACTCAAGCTGGGGTTGCTGGCACGCGGAGGATAGCCGTCTTATGGCCCTCTGGCGACTTGAACCGGTTAGCTCAGAGGCTGTTAGGGCGCGCGCTGACGCCAACTATCACCACGAAGGTTTCCGCGCCCTTGAAGTCGTCCGGGTTGGCCGTGTAGAGCGGCAGCTGGTTGCTTGCGGCAGTCGCGGCGATCATCAGGTCCGAGGCACGCTTGTGTGGCTCGCGACCCGCCGCGCGGACAGCGGCGGCGATTTGCCCGTACAGGCGCGCGGCGGCCTGGTCGTATGGCAGCGGGTCGAAGGTTGCCTCAACGTGCTGCAAGACCCCCACCCGTCCGGCGCGCTTCACGGGGTCATCAGTCGCGTGCGGCCCATATGATAGCTCCCCCAGTGTGATCGCAGTGATGAAGATCGTGTCGGGGAACTGCGACCGGTCGTAGAGCCGGAGCGCCGCGATGACGCTGGTGTCCACCACCGCCGCGTCATGTGCCGTCAAGGCCGGTCCCCTCGAAGGGATCGCGCACGTCCTGGGAGAAGGCCTCGTCGAGGTCCGCGCGGAGCTCATCCGCGTCGATGACCGGGGCGGTAGCGAAGACCGCGAAAACCTCATCCGTCGGAACCGCCTGCCGCCGCCGAATGGGAATCATTCGCGCCAGCGGCTCGCCGTTAAGGGTCAGCGTGTACGCGTGCCCCTGCCGCAGTCCACGCGTGACCGTCCCGGAGTCCGCCACGAACTGCCGGACGCTGACATCTGTTGGCCGCTCACCTGGGTACACCATTACCCCAGCATACCTCGCCGTACCACGGCGTACCACAGTTTCGGTCGGCGACAGCGTATACGCCTTCAACGCCTCAAGGCCCGCATGCCAGTTCCCGGATACACCGTCGGCCAGGCTGGCGGGCGGGCGCGAGCAGGCCGGACGGCGTGCCCGCTGCGTGCCCGTCAGGATGGTAAATCGCGGTGATTCACGGTAGCTCACGGACAGCGAAAACACGTCGCCGACCTGGGTTATCGCACGTCAGTTCCGCTGCCCCTGATGCCTTCCAAGCTGGTCATGCGGGTTCGATTCCCGTCGCCCGCTCCAGCGTGCGAAGCCAGGCAACGTCCCGCCCGGGGGATGCGTTTCATGATCATGGGCCGAAGGTGGCCGCGGGCGGTCCCCGTTGACCCGTGATCATGGTCCATGGGCGGCTTCCGGGAGGTGGTTCACCGCTGGACGGGGGGAATGTGTCGGCTATGTGCCCGCTCCTGGCGGGGTTGACCCGTGACCTGCCCTGCGCCGCAAACGGCCAGCGGCCACGGCCGGCACCTTCTGTGACCGAAGACCGCTCACGTGGTGACCGCAGAACTCACGGCCGGCTCACTAGGGCGTGCGGCTGTTGCTTACTGCTCAATGATCGGCACGGTCTGGGTGTGTACTGCACCCCGGCGCGGTGGCAAGGACCGCCGTCGGCGACAGTGCTGGACGGGACCGCCTCACGATGATCCGCCGGTTGTGTGCGACTGAGCGAGCAGGTCGGCATGGTGGGTCGCCGCGACCTCGGGATGCGAGCGCAGCCAGCCCTTGAGCGCGTTGTCGCCGAAGCGGCTGTGCAGGACGTTATGGGCGGACTGGCTGACTCCGGGGGCCTGCTCGGCGTATTCGCGCGGCAATAGCACTGTGTCGAGGGACGCGTCCAGCCGGGGAGCCCAGAAAAAGGCGATCGAGTCGCGTGTTCGTCCGGGTGCGCACGGCAGGACCCGGTGGGGAGTGGCCACGAGATAGCCGTGGGTGGCTACTTCGAGCATCTCGCCGATGTTCACGATGAGAGCGCCGTCGGTCGGCGGGACGTCGATCCAGCGGTCTGCGCAGGCCGGGCGGGCTTGCAGCCCGCCTGTGTCATCCTGAAGCAGCAAGGTCAGGAAGTTCCAGTCGGTGTGCGGTCCGACACCTTGCAGGTCGTTGCCGTCGGCGGCCCCGACGTAGTGGATCAGCTTGGCGAACCAGTGCGGCTCGCCGGCGAAGTACTGGTCGAAATGGTCTTCGGGCAGCGCCAGCGCCACGGCGATCGCCCGGGTGAGCTCACGGCCGACGGTAGTCAGTAGCCCGGCCCACTGTTCTGCCAGCGGGCGGAGTTCAGGGACGGTGTCATCGGGCCACTGGTTCGGCCCTTCGAGCAGCCGGTACGGAGCGTCCCACAGCTCGCGGGGCACAGGAGCCTGTTCGGGCGCGAAGTCGATCTGCTCGCGGGCGTCGGCCCGGCCGGCGGTGATCTCGTGCCCGAGCCGGGTGTAGCCCCGGAAGTGCGGGGACAGCCGGTTGTCCAGCCGC
>JASHPP010000249.1 GCA_030038035.1 Trebonia sp. | reverse complement strand
AGCTCGCGCAGCCGCGCGCTGTCCGGCGCGTCGAACGGCTGCCCGGCCAGGTCGTCGAGGATCGCCCGGATGCCGCGGGCGACCCGGGGCGGCAGCGACCCGGCGACCGCGCCCGCGCCGCCCGTAGCCGCGGACCCGGCTGCCGCCAGCGCGGCGCCGATCCGCAGGTAACCGCCGTCGAGGACAACGCCGCCACCGGCCTCGACGGCGGGAGCGGGCGGGGCGAGCAGCGCGACCACGAGGTCGCGGCTGGGCAGGCGCAGCGCGGCGCGGGCCGCCTCGACCGGCATTCCCTGGGCGAGCGGATCCTTGTCCATGAACGCGGCGACCGTCGCGGGCAGCTCGGCGCGCAGCCGGTCCCAGTGCGCCGGGTCGGCGAGCCAGTCCCCCGCGACCGGCGCGGGCGGCTCGGCGGCGCCCGTCGCGGCTACGGTGCCCGCGCGCAGCAGCCGGTGCCTGCGCAGCAGATCGGCCGCGGCGGGCACCGTCGGCCAGGCGGCCAGCTCCCTTGCCGCGGCCGCCGCGGCGCCGCGCCGGCCGAGCGGCGGCGGGGCCGGATCGAGCACGGTCGCGCCGAAGATCGCAAGGCCTCGCGCCCCCGGCGCCCCGGCCGCCCCCGGGTCGCGCAGCAGCACCCGGTCGCCGACGTGCAGCGGCAGCGCGTCCCGCAGGTGCAGCCGCGCGTACACGTGCGGGGGTCCGCCCCCGAGCACCCGCAACCGCGCCTGGGTGCGCGCGGAGCCGATGTGCAGCAGCAACTCGGGCGGGAAGTTCGGCGTGGTACCCGCCGCGCCTGCCGTGATCCGCACGTCGAGCGCGGCGGTCAGCGTCCAGCGGCCGGCCGTGACCAGCGCCATGCCGCGCTGCGGCACGTCCGGGGGGACGCCGCGCAGGTTCAGCGCCACCCGGGCCACCCCGCTCACCTGCTCGGACGGCTCGCCGAGCGCCTGGACGGCGCGCACGCGCACCGGCTGGAGCGACGGCGTGAGCAGCAGTTCCTGGCCGGGCCTGACCGTGCCCGCGGGCAGCGTGCCCGTCACGACCGTGCCGCTGCCGCGGATCGTGAACGACCGGTCGATCCACAGCCGGACGGGGGCCGCCGGATCGGGGCTCGGCAGCGACGCCGCGAGGCGGGCAAGCGCGGCGCGCAGCTCGTCAAGGCCCGCCCCGGTGACCCCGCTGACCGCGACCGCCTCGACGTTGCCGAGGCTGGTGGCGGCGAGTTCGGCGGACGCGGACCGCAGCGCCTCGGCGGGGTCCGCCAGGTCCGCCCGAGTGACCACCAGCAGGCCATGGCGCACGCCGAGGGCGGCGACCGCAGCGAGGTGCTCGGCGGACTGCGGCATCCAGCCGCCGTCGGCCGCCACGACGAACATGACGGCGGGGACAGGTCCAAGGCCGGCGAGCGTGTTGGGGACGAAGCGCTCGTGGCCGGGCACGTCAACGAACGCCAGCTGGTCGCCGTCGGGCAGCGTCATCCAGGCGTAGCCGAGGTCGATCGTCATGCCCCGGCGACGTTCCTCCGCCCAGCGGTCAGGTTCCATCCCGGTCAGCGCCCGGACCAGCGTGGACTTGCCGTGGTCGACATGCCCGGCGGTCGCGACGACGTGCATCAGCCGTCACCGTCCCGCGGGTTGGCAGTCCCCGCCGCGGCGAGCACCGCGGCCACCAGGAGCTCGTCGTCGTCCGGGTCCACCGAGCGCAGGTCGAGCAGCAGCCGGCCGCGTTCGGTCCGGCCGACGACCGCGGGCACCGCGCCGCGCCGGACGGGGGCCCCGCGGCGCAGCGGCGCCGCCAGCGCCTCGGGCAGCGCCACGGCGGCGCCGGGCAGCGTGACGCCGGGCGCGCCGCCGCCGCCGACGGCCCCCTCGGCGGCCACCACGCTCGCGGAGACGGAGTGGGCGACCAGAGCCGCGACGGCTCGTTCTGATCGATGGAAAAGAGCGGCGGGGTCGGCGGCGAGCGCGCGGGCGACCGGGGGCGGGGGTCCGGTGAGGGTCGCCTCGAGCGCGGCCAGCGTCAGCTTGTCCACCCGCAGCGCGCGGGCCAGCGGGTGGCGCAGCAGGCGGCGGACGAGATCCGCGGTGCCGAGCAGCAGTCCGGCCTGCGGGCCGCCGAGCAGCTTGTCGCCGCTCGCCGTCACCAGCCGCGCCCCGTCGGCCAGCGACGTGGCCGCGTCGGGCTCGCCGGGAAGCAGCGGGTGCGGCGCGAGCAGGCCGGAGCCGATGTCGTGCACGACCGGGACCGTGAGGGCGGCGAGCTCGCTGACCGTGGCGCTGGCGGTGAACCCCTCGATCCGGTAGTTGGACGGGTGCACCTTGAGGATGAACGCGGTGTCCGGCCCGACCGCCTGCTGGTAGTCGGCGGCGGTGGTGCGGTTCGTGGTGCCGACCTCGCGCAGCCGCGCGCCTGTCGAGGTGAGCAGGTCCGGCAGCCGAAACCGGTCGCCGATCTCGATGAGCTCGCCGCGGCTGATGACGATCTCGCGGCCGGCCGCGAGCGCGGTGGCGGCCAGCACGATGGCGGCGGCGTTGTTGTTCACCACGCCGACCGCCTCGGCGTGCGGGACCGCGGCCTGCAGCGCGGCCAGGGCGCCCTTGCCGCGCTGCGTTCTCGTGCCGGCCTGCAGGTCGAACTCGACGTCGCAGTTGCCCGCCGCGGCGGTCAGCGCGTGGATGGCGGCGGCGGACAGCGGCGCCCGGCCCAGGTTCGTGTGCACGACCACGCCGGTCGCGTTGATCACCGGGGTCAGCGTGGCGGCGCGCGGCGGCAGTTCCGCGACGGCGGCGTCGGCGACCTGCTCTGGGGTGATCTCGTTGTCGCGCGCCTTCTGCTGTGCGCGGGCGACGGCGGCCTTGACCAGTGGGCGGCCGAGGCGGCGCTGCGCGGCGGCCAGGCGCGGATCGTCGAGCAGCGCGTCCGTCCGCGGGATGCGGCGCCTGGCCTGGCTCCCGGCGTTGGCTGCGGGCGGGATCGCGGCGCCGCCGGAGCTTCCTGGCGCGTCGCGGGCGAGATCATCCACGGTGGCGAACATACCGTGCAGGGCGCCCGCGGCCTACCCTCGCGCCCTTGTGATAGGTTTGCCCCGCTCAGTGAGCGTTGGCCGCGGCCGGGCGTGGCACCGGCGATCATGGTGCAGCATTACCGTTACGGTAGGCCGGCAAGTTGTCTGGAGCGTCCCTGTGCCTGCTAGTCTCCGCCCGTGAGCGGCAACCCTGGTACTCCCAACGCCGTCGGCCCACCGACGGCGCGCGCCGGCGTGGCATCGCACCGTACCCAGGCTCCCGTAGTGCGCCGCCGGCTCCGCTGGGCGCGGCTGCGCGCGTACTGGCTGGCCCCGCAGGGCATCGTGATGCTGGCCGCGACCCTGCTCGCGCTGGCGATTCGGGTCTTCACGCTGACCAGGCCCGGCTACATCACGGGCGTCACCGAATATGACGATGGCGTCTACCTCGGCGGCGCCATCCGGCTCCTGCAGGGTGCGCTCCCCTACCAGAACTGGGCGTTCGTACAGCCGCCGGGCATCCTGCTGCTGATGTCCCCGGTGGCGCTGATCGCCAAGGTGGGCACGGCCACGGACGCGATGGCGACCGCCCGGGTGCTCACCGCGCTCGCGAGCACCGCCTGCGTGCCGATGGCCGGCAGCCTGCTGCGTTACCGCGGAACCTTCGTGACGCTCGTCACCTGCGGCGCGCTGGCCATCTACCCGGACGACATCACGACCGCGCATACGCTGATCCTCGAGCCGTGGATGAACTTGTTTCTGCTGCTTGGGGCGTGCCTGGCGTTCCGGCGGGGACACTTGGCGTTCCCTCAGCGGCTGCTGTGGGCGGGCGTCGCGATCGGGTTCGCCGGGGCGGTCAAGTACTGGGCGGCGCTGCCGGCCGTGGCCTTGCTCGTGCTGTGCGTGGTCACCGGGCCAGGCGCCGGGCGAGGCGCCTGGCATAGCGCCCTGCGGGTCCGGCGGGCGGCGTGTTACGCGGGTGGCGTGCTCGCGGGGTTCCTGGTGCCTGTGCTGCCGTTCGCGCTGACCGCGCCCTCGGTCTTCGTGCGCAGCACGCTGTTCGACCAGGCCGCGCGGGCCGGCACGTCCGTTCCGCAGTCGCTGCGGCTCGCGCACATCACCGGGCTGATCGACTTCCTCAGCAGCACGGGACATCTCAGCCTGGCCGCCGGGGTGCATTCGATGTTCGCCAGCGGCGGCGCGGCGGCGACGTCCACGACCGGCGCGGGCTGGCTGCCGTTCGCCGTCGCGCTGGTGGGCGTCGGCGTGATCGCGATCGGATACTGCTGGAACGCGGGCCGCATGTCCCCGCTTGAGTGGTTCGCGCTGGTCAGCGCCGCGTTGGCGATCGCCGCGGTGTTGAGCTACTCCGCGTTCTTCTACCACTACCCTGACTTCGCCGCGCCGTGGCTCGCCCTGACGGTCGGCGCCGTGGCCGGCTCGCTGGCGCACGCGGTCGCCGAATGGACGCGGGCCCAGCGCGTCGTGATCGCCGGCACCGGGGTTGTCATCCTCGCCCTGGCGGTCTTCCAGGCGAGTGAGGTGAGCGGGCTGCGCGCGCCGAACATCTCCGCGGACGCGGCGGCCATCCCGGCGGGCGCGTGCCTGGTCACCGACCAGACCTCGCTGGCGATCGCCGCTGACCGGTTCACCGCCGCGCGGCCTGGCTGTCCCGACATCATGGACTCACTGGCGGCGACGCTCGTGCTCAGCGACGGGGTAAGCGTGCAGGGCGGCGCCGCCGACCTGCCGGACGTGGTGGCGGCGTGGAAGAAGACCTTCAGCGAGGCGCAGTACGTCTGGCTGTCGCCGAACAACGCGCGCCGCATCCCGTGGACCCCCGCGCTGCAGTTGTGGTTCATCACCCACTTCCAGGTCCTGCAGTCCCCCGGCCCAGACGGGCTCGGCGACGTGTACGAGCAGGTGTCGCTCACAGGAACCGGGCCCGCCCAATCCGGCTGACGCGGTCAGGCTCGCACCTCGCGGTCAGGCTCGCGCCTTCGCCAGCAGCGCTCGCGCGACGCCGCCGCGCTCGTGTGCCAGCCGGATCGCGGTCACGCACACGACGACGAACAGCCCGAGGCCTGCGAGCAGGTACAGGTTCCCGGCGATGAGCTGCAGCCCGTGCCAGTGGTATTCGACGTACTTCGGGTTGTCCCCGTGCGCGAAGGGACTCGCCGGAGCGTAGTTGATCAGCCCGCCCTGCAGCAGGCCGGCGCTCCGCTTCCAGAAGTCGGGCCACGCGCCGTAGACGGCGAGCACGGCCGCTGCCAGCGCCAGCCACAGGGCCCGGGCGCCGGTGGTAGCTGCCCGCACGCCCGCGTCGATGATCACGGCCAGCCCGGGCGCGATCCACACCCAGTGGTGGTCCCAGCTGATCGGCGAGATAAGCAGCGCGGTCAGCGCGCACGCCATCAGCCCGGCGAAGGTCCGCCCGGACTGGTGCAGGATGACCGCGGCCGCGAGCCCGAGCACGGCCACGATCACCGCGGCGGCCAGCCACAGCGGCTGCCCGTGGGCCACGCTCCCGGCGAGCCTGGTCAACAGGCCGTTCAGCGACTGGTTCTCCTGGTCGCCGACGAAGCCGGTCCGGCCCGCCTGGAAGAAGTCGCCGTCGAGCCACCAGGTCACCGAGGGCTTCGGCAGCACCGCGAACCCGATGATCACGGTGACCGCGAACGCCCCCGCGGCCACCGCCGCCTGGCGGAACCGCCGGGTCACCACCAGGTACACGATGAACAGCAGGGGCACGAGCTTGATGCCGGCCGCGATGCCGGTCGCCGCGCCCTTCAGCCGGCGGCGGTCCGGCTGGCACAGGTCCCAGACGACCAGCGCCATCAGGACCAGCTCTATCTGACCGAGGTAGAGCCCGCGCTGCACCGGCTCGGTCCAGAACGCCAGGCCGGTGAGCAGCAGCGTGGCCCCGGTCCTGGCGGTGCCACGCCAGCCCAGCTCGCGGAACGCGATCCAGATGGTCGCGGCCAGCGCGACCGTGCTGACCAGCACCACCAGGTCCATGAGGGCGCGGAACGGCAGCAGCGACCCCACCGCGAACAGCAGCGCCGCGAACGGGGTGTAGGTGAACTGGATGCCAAGGTCGTTCGCGTAGTGCCAGCTGTACAGGTTCTCCGGGTGGTGCAGCGCCTGCTGCCCGCCGTCCAGGTAGACCTGCAGGTCGAACCCCTTCAGCAGGACCGACGTCGGGTGCGTGGCGAGCGCCGCGAGGTAGGCGGCCGCGGCCACCGCGGCCACCGCGGCGCCCACGACCAGCAGCACGCGGCCGCGGGCCTCGTCCCGCCCGCCCGCGGGACGCCTGCTGGCCAGCCCCACGTCCGCTCTCATCACTGGCGTCTTCTCCTCATCCCGGGCACCCCCGGCCGCTTCCGGCAGCATAGTGCACGTGCTTGGCCGCCCCCGTGCCAACGCGTGCGGGAACCCGCGCAACCCGGGCGCGCCTGGCGGAAGGACAAAACGCCTATGCCGGAAGCCAGCCCGTGCCCCGGTGGGGCCGCTAACCGCCGAGGCATCAGCCCGCTACGGTCCACCGGCCCGTCTGCGGGCCGAGGCCGGTGTCCAGGGTGTACGTGATGTCCGTGATCGTCGCCGCGCTGGGCACGTCGAACAGCACGCACCCGGTTGCCGAGGCACCGGGTGCGATGGTGGCGGAGTCCGGGAGCAGCGGGCAGCCCGCGACCGTGACGAACGTCTCGCCGCTGTAGGACTTCCCGGCCG
>JASHPP010000248.1 GCA_030038035.1 Trebonia sp. | reverse complement strand
GTCAATCTTGATGGCGCTCGGGATGTGGCCCTTGTCGTAGGCGCTGGTGTCCTCGTCGACCTCGACGATGACGACTCCGGGCTCTCCGATACGGGCTTCGACCCAGTCGGCGTCGACTAGGACATCGGAACGGCTCATGACGTGGAAACCTCTTTTCCTGTGCGGCCGGCCCTACGGGCTGGCCGGATCCGTTGTATGAGTAGGTACATGTGGCAGCCGAGGCAGAGGTCGAAGGCGGCGTTCAGGAACGCCGCGGCCAGGGCCAGCGCGGCGAAGACGATCCCTACCACGGTCGCGCCGATCGCGAAGCCGATGGCGCCGATCCCGGCGATCACCATGCCTACCCCCTGCGCGAACCGGGGCGGGGCCTCCGCCTCCGTCCTCGACGGTGGTCCGAGCCGCGGCCGGACCAGGTAGCGGTAGATGAAGCCGTAGGGCGCGTAGCGCAGGCCGAAGAGCGCCCCGACGGCGAACACGAGCGTCTGCGCGAACAGCAGCCATCCGCTCCCCGTGACCAGCACGATCGCGAGCACCACGGTCGTGATCGCCGCGCCGAAACGCGGCCCTCGTGGATCGATGTTCATGGTGATGCTCCCAGGCGCAGGTGAGATTGATCATGTTCTCTGCCCGCCCGCGGCCTCGTCCCGCCAGGCTAGGCAGCAGCAGACGCGGCCGGGGGCCGACAGATCGCGGTCGCCACCCGGCAGAAATCGACAGCACGCCGCTTGGTCAGCATCTGCGCTGCGCTCGAAGACACGTACCAGATGCTATTCACCAGCGGCCCTGCTGTCACTCCCCGGCCGGCGAACGTGGGCACAATTGTCGCCCAATTTAGTGGGAAATTCAAGAGGCGCCGCCGCCCAGGACGCTGCCGAGCGCCGCGAGCACGTCGGACTTGCGCGGCAGCCCCGAGGCCCGCTGCGCGATCGAGCCGTCGGGCCTGAGCACGAAGACCGTCGGCGTGCTCAGCACGTTCAGCCGCCGCGCCAGGTCCAGCCGCCGCGCCGCGTCGACCTCGATGAGCGCCACTCCGTCTCGTGCCCCCGCGACCTCCGCGAGCAGCTCGCGGGTCGGCCCGCAGTAGCGGCAGAACTCGGTGGAGAACTGCACCAGGGTGGCCCGCTCGCCAAGCGCCGCGCCGAGGTCGGCCACGGTCAGCTGGTCGCCGGCGGGTGACCGTGCCTGCCCGGGGCCGTCCTGGGTGACGGTCGTCGGGGATAGGCCGGGCAGCGACGTCCGCGGCCGGAACCGCCCGCTCTGCGCGCGAATGCCCACGCCCACTGCCGAAGCCGCAGCCAGCACCGCCGCGAGCACGATCAGGCCAGCTACCATACGCGTTCCAGCGCTCGCGGCTCGGCGCGGTATTCCCGCGGCGCGCGCAAGGCTCAGGCCGTGACCGTGATCGACCGCGTGGCGCCGACCGTGATCACGAACGCCTGCACGTAGTTGCCATTCACCGCGGCCGACGCGGGGTACCACACCTGGCCTTCGCTGTGGTCGGTGACCCAGCTGCCGGCGAGGACGCGGCTGTTGCCCGGCCCGAGCACCCACATCTGGCACCTGGTGCCGATCGGGATGCCGCTCACTTTGGCCTCGAGCTGCGTTCCCCAGCCCATCGGCCGGTACGAGACGGTCACGGTCATGCCCTGCGATTGCCCGGTCGCGGTCTCCCACGGGCCGACGGCGACACCGGCGGCGTACTGGTTCGGCTGCGCGGGTGCTGAGGTGGCCCGCAGGCCGCCGAACACGCCGGCCGCGATGATGAGGGCGGCAGCCAGCCCCAGCCCGGCGTCGCGCCAGCGGCGCCGGCGCCGACGGGCCGCGGTCAGGTCGACCACCGTGGCGAGCAGCTCGCGCGGCGGGGGCTCTTCGTCCACGGCCGACGGCCCGTCGTCAGCCGCCAGGGCGATGGCTTCCTCCTTGCCGACCCGGGCGAGCAGGGCCGGCAGCCCCGCGAGCCCCGCGAGTTCGTCCCGGCAGTCGCGGCAGCTGGCCAGGTGGGCGTCCACCAGCGCGCGCTCGGCGGGGTCGATGGCGCCGAGCACGTAGACGCCGAGCGACAGCCGCGCCTCCGAGCAGTCCATCGCCTGGGTCATGGCGCTAGTCCCCGTTCCTGAAGTGCCAGCTTGAGCGCCTTCAGCGCGTAGAACGTACGCGATTTCACCGTTCCTGCCGGTATCCCGAGGGTGGCCGCGGCCTCAGCCACCGAGCACCCGCGGTAGTAGGTCTCCACGAGCACCTTGCGGTGGTCGGGCCGCAGCGAGGCGAGGGCCTCCGCCACCGCCCACGACTCGAGCGTGCGGTCCGCGTCGTCGTCGGCGGGCAGCGTGTCGAGCACGGCCTGGCCGACCTCGGCCGGCCGGGACTGGCGCGCCCGGTAGGCGTCGACCGCCAGGTTGCGGGCCACCGCGAACAGCCACGGCCGCGCCGGCCGGTCGGAGAGCGCATCCGGGTGGCGCCACGCCCGCACGATGGTCTCCTGCACTAGGTCCTCCGCCCGTTGCCTGTCACCTCCGGTCAGGTGCAGCGAATACCGCAGCAGGGCGCCGCCGTGTTCGGCGTACAGCGCCCTGACAAACGCTTCATCGGCCAGTCGTTCCTGCCCGGGGGCCGTTCCAGCGCTCGGCACACTGGGTAGAACGTTGCCGGCTCCCGGCCGGTTCACCTCGCCAGGAGGATTTTCCTGCCCGGTTCTGCCGGGCTCGTTGCTCGCGGTCACTGGACCGGGCTCCTTGGGTCCATGGCTCGGACGGGTCCTCCCCGATATACCCGCCCGAGCCACCGCAAGGCAACCGGACCGGGGCGTTCCGTAACTAGACGTGGCCAGTGTTTGTGTCCGGTGCGCCCGGACGCGACTGCCGGTGCTCGCGGGCCAGCGGGGTCATCCGCCTGCGAACGGAGGCAGTACCTCTATGACCGCGCCGTCGTCGAGGATGATCGACTCCTTCGCGGCGCGGCCCACAGGATCGGCGTTCACCAGGAACGACGCCCGCGCGAGGATGTCCCGCAGCCGGCTCCCGGTTTCCGGGCGGGCGGCGGCCGCAGCCGCGGCGAGCGCATCGGCGAGCGACACCGCGTCCACGGTTTCCTCGGGCACACCCGCGGCATCCTTGGCAGCGGCCCAGTACCTGATCGTGACCTTGGCCATATCGGTTATTCTCACCTCAACGGGACCTGGGCGATGTTGCCTCCGGGTCCCCTTTGTGTTTATACAGAGGATGATGGCGTTCATGCGCCGCAAGACCGGAGGAGGCACCAGGTGAGCGAACTGCTGTTGGTGACAGGTGTTCTCGAGCCTTCAGCGGAGGTTCTGCCGGCCCTCGGCCTGCTGCTGCATTCGGTCCGGGTGCTGCCCGCCGACGCCTCCGCGCTGGTGGAGGCGCCGCCGGCGGACGTCGTGCTCGTTGACGCGCGGCGCGACCTGGCACATGCCAAGAGTATCTGCCGGCTGCTGCACACGACAGGCCTCGACTGCCCCATGCTCGCCATCGTCACCGAGGGCGGGCTGGCCGCGGTCAGCGCCGAGTGGAACGCTGACGACGTGATCCTGAACACCGCCGGCCCCGCGGAGGTGGAGGCCAGGCTGCGGCTGGCCACCGGCCGCCGCGCCATGCGTGCCGCCGCGGACGCGCCAGACGAGATCCGGTCAGGCGACCTCGCGATCGACGAGGCCACGTACTCGGCGCGGCTGCGGGGCCGCGTGCTCGACCTGACCTTCAAGGAGTTCGAGCTGCTGAAGTTCCTCGCGCAGCACCCTGGCCGCGTGTTCACCCGTGCCCACCTGCTCCAGGAAGTCTGGGGCTACGACTACTTCGGCGGCACCAGGACGGTGGACGTGCACGTCCGGCGGCTGCGCGCCAAGCTGGGCCCCGAGCACGAGGCGCTCATCGGCACGGTCCGCAACGTCGGCTACCGGTTCGTGCCGGTGAAGGGCGTGCCCGAGGAGCGCGGCGCCAGCGCGGCGCTCACGTCGGACCCGTCCGCCGCGATCGCGGCGGACCAGTGACCGGGGCCGCGTCCCGCATCGTTGACGGACCCCTCCCGCCCGGCCAGGCCGCCCTTGTGCTCGAGCTGGCCGAGGCCGCCGGGCAGGCGGACGGGGTCGCGCCGCTGTCGGAGCATGTCCTGCTGCACGTGCGGCACGGCAGCGCGGAGCGCTCGCGCGACCTCCTGCTCTACGCGCGCGACGCGGATAGCGGCGAGCAAGGCGGGGAAGGGGGGAAAGGGGGGAAAGGCGAGCAAGGCCGGGAAACGGCGGCAGGCTACGCGCACCTCGACCCGGCCGGCGAGGAGGGCCCGGGGGCCGGCGACATGAGCGGCGAACTCGTCGTGCACCCGGCCCACCGCCGCAGGGGGCACGGAACCGCGCTCATCGCCGCGCTTGCCGCCGGCGCGGACGGCCACGGCATCCGGCTGTGGGCGCACGGCGACCTGCCCGGCGCCGCGGCACTGGCCCGGTCGGCCGGCTTTACCCGGTTCCGCGCGCTGTGGCAGATGCGCATGTCGCTGGCCGGGGCGGCGGTCGCGAGCCCGGTCCTCCCGGCGGGGATCACCCTCCGCACGTTCCGGCCCGGACATGACGAGGAGGCCTGGCTGCGGGTGAACCGGCGGGCATTCGCCGACCACCCAGAACAGGGGTCTTGGACCAGGCAGGACCTGGAGCTCCGCGAGACGGAGCCCTGGTTCGACCCGGACGGCTTCTTCCTCGCCGAGCGCGACGGCGCGCTGGCCGGCTTTCACTGGACGAAGGTGCACGAGGCGGAGCACGGCGGCGCGCCTATCGGCGAGGTGTACGTGGTGGGCGTCGACCCAGCGGAGCAGGGAGGCGGCCTCGGGCGGGCGCTGACCCTGGCCGGCCTAGCGCACCTGCAGCACCGCGGCCTGGCCGAGGTGATGCTCTACGTCGATGAGTCCAATGCGGCGGCCATCCGGATGTACACGACCCTGGGACTGCGCCGGTGGAGCACCGACGTCATGTACCGGCGCGCTCAGGAAGCGCAGCCGCAGACGCGCCGCACGCCGAGCACGGCGTCCAGCTCCGTCGGGGAGAGCGGCCCGTCGCTGGCCGCCACCGCGCTGAGCACCTCGGCGTAGAGCTCGATCTCGTCCAAGGCCACGTCGTCGTGAACACGAAGATCGACCTGCCTGGGAATCGTGCTCACCTCCGTTGACGGGGTACTATCTCGCCCGCTGTCCAGGTTACGTCGTGACACCATTCCTCCGCATGACCCATCGGGGCCATTCGCGCACCACCCTTGCGTACGGTTTTACCCGCCATCGGTGTAACGATTCCGCGAATGCGTCGCGGAATCCGTTCCAGTCCTGGTATCGGACATCTGATTACCTCTGGAACTGCGCTCGCCATATTGGCCAGTGGTCCCCGCCGCATCATCTGTCCCAATATGCGGCAAGAATCCTCAATGTCCGGTTATCGGAGGGTAACTACCTGACTACAGGTTACCCCGTGCGCGGCATGCGCGCCACGAACTTCGGCCGGCGGCGCCCCCGCGCGGGCCGTACGCGCCCGCGAAGTCACGGTTCGGGACCAGGCTGCCGGGGTATGCCCACGGTCGCACTAGGTCTCAGTAACATCGTCACGACACGAAAACCAACTTTGACAACTTCCTGGAACGTGCCAAGTTCGGATATAACGGGACACTCATCCGTTTCGGTTGCGGACGGTGGTCTCACCGGAGAAGAGTCATATGGGTGACTGCTCCCATACACGACGATCGTCCCGTACATCCGAGACGTCCCGGTGTCGCATGACCGGTCGCGTTCGGCTGCCCGTGACAGCTGGCGGTCGCGCTCGCCCGACGGCGCGCCGGTTCGCTGGCACGTCCCGATTACCCGGGCTGTCTGGTAAGCCCGGCCCCGTTAGACTCCGGACACCGTTCCCGCCGACCCATCCCTGGACCCAAAGATTCTCGTGATGCCATGAATGAAAATAGTGACCTCCTGCCGAACCTCTTGCATGAAGAATTTGAGATGCAGATGCGCGGCTATAGCCGCCGCCAGGTCGATGACTTCGTAGCACGCCGCAACAACGAGATTCGCGAGCTCGAGCAGCGCCTCGCGCGTACGCTCGACGAGACCGAGCACCTGCGCCGCGAGCTCTCCACCGTCCGCCAGCAGGCGCTATCGGGCAGGCCTGCGCACGAGGAGGTAAGCGAGCGAATCGCCCAGATCCTCAAGCTTGCCGACGACGAGGCGAGAGCCCAGAAGAGCAAGGCAGACGACGACATCGCCAAGCTCCGCGGCGAGGCGCAGCAGGAGTCTGACCGGGTCAGGGCCGACGCGCGCGAGCAGGCCGAACGGTTGCTGACCGCCGCGCAGGAGCAGGCCGAGCGGACGATCTCCGCCGCGCGCAACGAGGCCGACAAGACCCGCACGGCCGCGCGGACCGAGGCGGACCGGCTCACCAGCGACACCAGGAAGAAGGCGGACGCCGCGCTCGCCAATGCCAAGTCACAGGCCAAGAAGGTGCTTGACGAGGCGACCGCGCGTGCCACCGCCATCCACGACGGCGCCGAGCGCAGGCTCAACCTGCTGAGCACCCGGCACGCGGAAACGGTCCGCAGGCTGACCGACATCCTGGACGGTGTCCAGGGCCTCGTCGCGGCGGAAGCCGCCCGCATGTCGCTTGAGGAAGAGGTGGCGCAGTCGGTCAGCAAGGCGGTCAGCATGGCTGAGGCCGCCGACGCGGCGGAGGCCGGCGACGGCTCCGACCCCGACCTTGACCTGGCGCGGCTGGCACCGCCCGCGGCGGAGACGGTCGCCACGGGCGCCGCGGCGCCGCCGCGCAACGGCGCGGACGCCCCGCCGGCGCTGCCGGGCCGGCCCGGGCCGGCCGCGCGTCCC
>JASHPP010000247.1 GCA_030038035.1 Trebonia sp. | reverse complement strand
CAATGCCGGGGAGTTAAGGGTTGGTGGCCTGTGTCAAGCGGTTTGGTTGTTCCCGGTGTTTGGGTGTTTGCCGGTCTGGCGTGACTGGCTGACATGGCAACGGAGGTCCGGTAGGACGGGGATCGGCCAAGATCAACCGTCTGCAAGGACCTCCGTTGCGTGTTCAGTGTGCCATCAGCGCCGCTGTCGCTACGATCACGAAGACGATCACCGTGGCGGCGGGCGCGTTCGCTCCCGGGCATCTGGGCGAACTGACCCGGATCGTCCCGTTCGAGCTGGTAGATGCGGTACTTGAGGAAACTGGCAGCCGGGAGCGGCGGTTGCGGTTGCTGCCCTCGCGGGTCGGGGTGTACTTCCTTTTGGCGATGGGGCTGTTTCCGGGGCGCGGCTACCTGGGGATCTGGGCGAAGCTGACCGCGGCGCTGGACGGGCTGGGGCTGACCGTGCCGTCGCCGAAGGCGCTGCGGGACCTGCGCCGGCGGGTCGGGACCTCACCGGTGAAGGCGCTGTTCGGGGTGCTGGCCGGGCCGCTGGGCCAGCCGCGCACGCCGGGTGTGATGTTCGGCTCGTACCGCACCGTCGCCTTCGACGGGTGCAAGTCCCTCAAAGTCCCTGACACTGACCGGAACCGGGCCTGGCTGGGCAAGATGAAGGCGTCCCTGGGTGAGACCGGCTACCCGGTCATCCAGCTGATGACCTTGTGCGAGACCGGGACCCGGGCGCTGATCGGCGCGGTGTTCGGCACCACCGGTACCGGTGAGCTGGACTGGGCCCGCAAGCTGCTGCCGCTGCTGGATGCCACCATGCTGCTGCTGATGGACCGCGGCTTTGACGCCGGGCAGTTCCTCGCCGAGGTCGCCGCCACCAGGGCGCAGTTCCTTGTCCGGCTGACTGCTGCCCGCCGCCCGCCGGTCCTGCGCCGCCTTGGGGACGGATCGTTCATCTCCGTGATCGCAGGGGCCGAAGTCCGGATCATCGCCGCAGCCGTGACCGTCACCTGTCATGACGGCACCCGGTACAGCGGCGCGTACCGGCTGGCCACCACGCTGCTCGATCACCGCGGCTACCCGGCAGAAGCGCTGATCAGGCTGTATCACGAGCGATGGGAGCACGAGATCGCCTACCTCGCGCTGCGGCACACCCTGCTCCAGGGCCGGGTGCTGCGCTCCGGCGACCCCGCTGGCCTGGAACAGGAGATGTGGAGCCTGCTGGCGTTGTACCAGGCGCTGCGGATCGCCATCACCGACGCCATCCAGGCCGTTCCCGGTACCGACCCCGACCGGGCCAGCTACCAGATCGCCGTCGAGACCGCCCAGAACCTGATCACCACCGCCGCCAACATCACAGGCCCGGCCGAAGACCTCACCGGCGCCATCGGACGCGCCGTCCTGGCCGGCCTGCACGGGCCGCGCCGGCCCCGCGTCTGCGCCCGCCGGGTCAAATCCCCGCTCAGCCGCTGGAACAAACACCCGCCCGGCAAACCCCGCACCTGCCAGCGGATCACCACGATCACCACCGGCATCCACCGCGAACACCCGCCGCCCGCGACACACCGCCAGAAATGCGTGACAACCGACAGCGGACCTTAACTCCCCGGCATTGCGGCTAGCCCGGGGGGACGACCCCCCGGAGCCCCCCGGCTGCGGCTTCACGCCGCACCTGCTCCGGGGATCATCCCCCGGAATGTCAGACCCCCTCGCTAGAGTCGGGGGCGTGGGAGAGAATGGCGCGTCCGTTCGGACCGTGCGGGCGCGCGGTGATGTCCCGCCTGCAAACCGTGCGCTGGCCCCAGACGACGTACGGCGGATGACCTTGCATGCCCAGGGTTTCCTTGGCGCGGACGGGCGGCGTGGCGGGGTCGCCGGGATGCTGCGGCGGGTCGCGGCGGTGCAGCTCGATACGATCAGCGTCCTGGCGCGGTCGCACGAGCTTGTGGCGTACGCGCGGCTCGGGCCGGTCGGCAGGGAGCAGGTGGAGCGGGCCTACTGGCACCCGGCGAAGCCGACGGCGTTCGAGTACTGGGCGCACGCCGCGTGCGTCCTGCCGCTCGCGGACTGGCCGTACTACGCCGCGCGCAGGCGCCGGATCCGGGAGCGGGGCCAGCGCTGGCACCAGGTGTCGCAGCGGGCCTGCGATGAGGTCCTCGCGCGGCTGAAGGGTGACGGGCCGCTGACCGCCACCCAGCTTGGCGGCGCCAAGGCGGGCGGGCCGTGGTGGGACTGGTCGGAGGTGAAGATCGCGGCCGAGTGGCTGCTCGACACCGGGCAGGCGGTGTGCGTGCGGCGGACCGGCTGGCGGCGTGTCTACGACCTGCCGGAACGCGTCATCCCGGCAGCGCTGCTCGACAACGAGCCAAGCGACGAGGACTGCCTGAGCTACCTCGTCGCGAGCACCGTCCGCGCCCTCGGCGTGGCCACGCACGCGGACATCACCGAATACCAGCGGCTGAGCCGGAGCGGCCCCAACGCGGCCACCGCAGAGCGGGTCGACAAGGCCGCCGCGACGGCGGGGCTGGCCCCGGTGACGATCGCGGGCGGCAAGCGCCCAGTGCCCGCCTGGGCCGATCCGGCCGCGCTCGCCTGGCTGGACGCGGGCGGCCGCGGCACGCACCGCACCACCCTGCTGTCCCCGTTCGACTCGCTGATCTGGGACAGGAAGCGCACGCTGCGGATGTTCGGCTTCCACCACGCGCTCGAGGCGTACGTGCCCAAGGAGAAGCGCGTGCACGGCTACTACACGATGCCGCTGCTGGCGGGCGGGCGGATCGTCGGCCGGGTGGACCCGGCGCGCCGCGGGACCACGCTTGTCGCCCAGCACGTGATGCTGGACAGGCCGGCCGCCGCCGCACCCATGGCCCGGGCGCTCGCCGAGGCCGCCTCGTGGGTCGGCTGCGACAGCATTCGCGCCGAACGAACCTCGCCGGCTGCCCTCGCCCAGCCGCTCCTGTCCGCGTTGCAGGCCGAAGGGTTCAGCTGATCTCGATCAGCTTCTCCCGCACCGCGATCATCACGGCCTCCATCCGGGAATGGATCTGCAGCTTTTCCAGGATGTTCCGCACGTGGTTCTTCACCGTGTTCTCCGAGATGAACAGCTCCTTGGCGATGTCGCGGTTGTTCATCCCGCGCGCCACGAGCCGGAGCACCTCCATCTCGCGCTCGGTGAGTTTCGGCGCGGCCACGTGCTTGGTCGGCTCCTCCTCGGCGTCCCGCCTGGCGAGCGTGGCGAACTCGGTGAGCAGCTTGCCGGCCATCGACGGGTTAATCAGCGACTGCCCGTCGTATACCGACCGGACCGCGTCGGCCACCTCGTCAAGCGGGATGTCCTTGAGCAGGTAGCCGCTCGCGCCGGCCCGGATCGCCTCGAAGAGGTCCTCCTCCTCGTCGCTGATCGTCAGCATGACGATCTTGGCGCTCGGCGCGACCTCCTTCACCAGCCTGGCCGCCTCGATGCCCGAGGTCTTCGGCATCCGGATGTCCATCAGCACCACGTCAGGCACCGCCTCGCCGGCGAGCTGCACCGCCTCGGCGCCGTCGGAGGCCTGTCCGACGAGCTCGATTCCGTCCTCCTCGGCGAGGACCATCTCGAGCCCGCGGCGGAACAGCGCGTGGTCATCCGCGATCAGCACCCGGATCGGATCGGCGCCAGGCGGCGCGTCGCCGGGGATCGTCATTGGCCGATCGGTCACGGCCGCTCCTTCCGCTGCGTTCGCCGCTCACGCACAGGATAGGCCTATTCCTCGATCAGCCGGATGACGCCGTAATCGTAGCCGCGTCGACGGTAGACCACGCTGAACCGGTCACATTCACTGTCGTGAAAGAGGTAGAAATCGTGGCCGACGAGCTCCATCTCAAGCAGCGCCTGGTCGATGGTCATCGGCAGCGAGACGTGGACCTTCTCCCTGACGACCAGCGGGCCGTCGCCTTCCATCTGGATAGGCACCAGCCCGGACGCCGGCGCCTCGGCGTCGGCGACGTCGTCGCGGTCCAGGTAGGCGACCTCCTCCGGCATCGCGGGGAGCGGCACGACGGTCTCCGGGCGCGGCCGCCCGTTCATCCTGCCCCGGCGACCGCGGGTGATGGCCAGGACCGGCGCCTCGTCGAGCGGGGGCGCGCCGGCGACGAGGCCGACCGCGACCTCCGCCGGGCCGCGCGAGGCGGCCGCCACCGCCGTCACCGCGTCGGTAGACCGCACGGTCAGGTCGGCGCGGCGGGCCTTGCGCCGCTCGCACGAGCGGCGCAGCCGCCCCTCGAGCTTGGCGAACGCGAGGTCGAGCGCCGCGTACCGGTCGTCCGCCGCCGCCTCGGCGCGGATCGCCGGCCCGCGCGATCTGATCGTGAGCTCCACCCGTTCACTGCGGTCAGACTGCCGCGGGTTGCGTTCGGTCGACACCTCCACGTCGATCCGGATCGCCCTCTGATCGAGCTTCTCGAGCTTGGCCAGCTTCTCGGTCGCGTGCCTGCGGAAACGTTCCGGGACGCTGGTGTGCCTGCCCTTGAAGGTGATGTCCATCTCGATCCCCCTACTGGCTGGGATTGACCGGTAGTGGGCACCCGCCCGGCCGACCTGGTCTTCGCCCCCACATCCGCCTGCTGAGGGGTTCGCGGCCTTCCATGGCCACTACTGCCCTTCTCCCGGGCGGGGAACTCGGTATTCCCCGTCGAGGCAGGACTTACCTCTAAGCCGCACCGTGATCGGTCGACGAGAAGTCGCCTTACGTGGGCCGTTTCGCCTGCGGCTGGCATCGGCTTGCCGGGTGGACCCTCCAGTTACGGGAAACTCTCCCGCTACGGATGGAGCCGACCCAGCGCAACCACGGACCCGGGCGAGTGCCATGCATGAACGCTAGCTCGCCCAGCACGAATTGTCAGGGGGGACATTTGTTGTAAAGCGTCACTCCGTGCACGCTCAGCCCGGGTAGGCGGGGGAACCGCCGGTTCCGATGATGTCCGTCCAGGCGCCGGTGAGGCTGGAGTCGGCCATCATGGCGTCCTTGGCCACCCCCGCGATCAGCGCGTTGCCGGAGCTGGCGGTGATCGACTCGATGTTCGCCTGCGTCGAGATCGACGTGGAACTGCCGCCGTTGACCGGGTACTCGGTCAGCACCGGGCCGGGCGTGCTGAGCGTGATCACGTTGTCAGGCCCGTACCAGCTCACCGTCTGGAACGCGGGGTTGCCCGGGCCCTCGACGTAGAACGGCGAGAGCTCGATCTTGACGGCCTGCTGACTGGCGCCCGCACCTTGCGGGAAGACGATCGCGCCGAAGTTGAGCTGGAAGCCGCCGACGATGACAGCCACCCGGACGCCGTCGGGCGCGACCTGCAGCGCGCTGAACGGCCCGGGATTGACGCTGCCGCCGGGGTTGCGCACGTCCACAGCGACCGGCTGCTGTCCCGGGCCGGCGCTGCCGTGCAGCATGAGGATCGCGGCGTTCGTCGTCGCCCAGACGTTATCGTGGTCGTCCCAGCTGATCGTCAGGTATCCGGTGCCTGCCCGCTTCGTCAGCGGGCCGCGAATTGGCCCGCTGAACAGCATGCCGTTGCGCAGGGCGGCGACGTACTTGCCGTCCGGGGAGACCGCGATCTGGGAGTACCCAGTGCCGACGCGCGCGACCGGCACCGGTTTACCACCCGTGCCGTCGCGCTTGATGAGGTACGCGCCGTCCAGGTAATAGAACACGCTGCTCGCCCCGAGGGCCGGGTTGTAGGAGACCGAGGCCGCGTTCTGCACGGGGCTCTGCGGTGTCGTCCCCGGCGGAATCCACGCCTTGCCGTCCACGTAGAGCTCGACCGACTGGACCGGCGACCCGCCCTGGCCGGACCCGGACAGCGTCCACACCAGCTGCGCGGACACCCGCTGCCGCACCGGCACCGTGGCCTTGGCGATGGCGCCGCCGAGGTTGACGGCCGCCGTCCCGCCGGTCAGCGTGACGTCGCCCACCCGGGTGGTCCCGGCGGGGAAGGCGGTCACGGTGGCACGGCTGGTGAGCCAGTCCGCCGGCGGCCGGATCAGGTCGTCCACCAGCTCGTTCAGCAGGTCGGTCTGGGTGGCCTGCAGTGGCACGTAGACGGGGTCGGGCACCAGGGTGCGCTTGGCGGGGTCGAAGAAGTACAGGTTCCGCGGCTGGTAGTCACGCTGGAACGCGTCGCTGGTCAGCAGCAGCTGTGACGGCGCGCTCGAGATCCGCCACTGGCCGTTTACCTTGACAAGGCTGAAGGGAAATGGCGACACGCAGGTGGGGGCCGTGGGGACCGCGTAGCCGCCGTTGCCGCCGTTCAGGCTCGCCTGCACGTTGCCGTTGACCGTGACCTGGGCCGTGTCCTTCGGGCCGGTCGCGGAGTACACCGGGCTGCCGACGCCCGGCGCGCCGCTGAACACGCAGGCCGACCAGGCCGGGTCCTGCCAGCCGCGAAGGCCCGATGTCGTCAGGTATTCGCGCGCCGTCTTCAGCTCGTCGCCGAAGCTCGCGGACGCGGCGAGGAACCCCTGGACGACCTGCTGCGGACTCCAGCCGTTGACCGGCGGCTGCGCGATGATCTGCAGGTTGTACGGCTGGCTCTTCCCGCCGGGGCCCTGCGTGACCGGGTAGGACTGCACGGGCCCGCCGTTCGGCATCGACACGCAGCCGGCGACCGACGCGACCAGGAGCAGTCCGAGGGCCGCCTGCCGCAGCGGCCTAAGCACGCGGACCTCCGGCCAGGTCGGCCTCAAGGACACTCGTGAGCGCCTCGGCCTCGTCAGGGCCGAGCGGCAGCGGCGAGCCCGCGATGGGCTGCCCGGCCACCCTCGGCACGGTCAGCCGGAACACCGAACCCCGGCCACGCTCGCCCCACGCCTGCAGCCAGCCCCCGTGCAGGCGGGCGTCTTCGAGGGCGATCGCGAGCCCGAGACCGGTGCCGCCGGTGTTCCTGGCCCGGGCCGGGTCCGCCCGCCAGAACCGGTCGAAGACGAGCTGTTCCTCGCCTGGACCGAGCCCGACGCCGTGGTCGCGCACGGCGACGGCCACCGCGTCGCTGTCGCCGGCCACGGTGACCACGACGTCCTTGCCCTCCCCGTGCTCCACCGCGTTCACCAGCAGGTTCCGCAGGATCCGCTCGACCCGGCGCCGGTCCACCTCGGCGACGCACGCCTGAGCGGGGAGCCGGAACTCGATGCGGCAGCGGCGCCGCTCCGCGAGCTGCTGCGCGTCGTCGGCCGACCGGCGCACTATGTCGCACACGTCCGCGGGCTCGGCGTCCAGCGTGGCCACGTTGGCGTCGTGCCTGCTGATCTCGAGCAGGTCAGACAGCAGCATCTCGAACCGTTCCGTCTGGCTCTGCAGCAGCTCGGCCGAGCGGCCGGCGGCGGCGTCGAGCTGTTCCCTGGACTCGAACAGGACCTCCGCGGCCATCCTGATCGTCGTCATCGGGGTGCGCAGCTCGTGCGACACGTCCGAGACGAACTGCCGCTGCGCCTTCGACAGGTCCTCAAGCTCGCGCAGCTTCTCCTGCAGGCTCCCGGCCATGTCGTTGAACGACGTGGCGAGCGCGGCGAGGTCGTCGGCGCCGCCGACCGCCATGCGCTCCTCCAGCTGCCCGGCGGACAGCCGCTGCGCGGCCCGCGCCGCGTGCCGGACGGGCAGCACGACCCACCGCGTGACCAGCGAGGCGATGGCCGCGAGCAGCAGGACGAGCGCGATGCCCACGCCGATCAGCGCGGTCTGCACCAGCTGCAGCGTCTGCTGCTGCTGGGTGAGCGGGAAAACCAGGTAAAGCTGGTACCAGTTGCCAAGCGGTGTGCCGTACGCAATGGCGGGCCCGTTCTGCGCCCCGCCGTTGAACGTGAGCATGGCGGGGGCGAAGTACAGCAGGCTGTCCGCGTTGCCGTCGAGCTGGTCCGCCGACTGCTCCTGCTGGACGTCGGCGAGAAGAGCGGATGGCAGCGACGCAGGCAGGGAAATGATGGTCGCCCACGACGGGAACCCCGCCGGGATCCCCTTGCCCGGCCCATCCAGGTCGGCGTTCAGCCCGACCACGACGTAGTAAGGCGGAGGGGTGCCGCTGCTGCTCACCGGCTGCAGCGCCTGGCCGGCTTGCGACATGAACTGCCACGCGCTCTGCGCGTTCGGCCTGTCGTTCCAGCCGGACAGCGACTGGGCGTTGTTCAGCGCGGCCAGCGTCTGGATACGCGCGGTGCTCTCTGCGTCGACCACCAGGCCGTCGTTGATCTGATAGGTGAGGAAGAACCCGAGCACGGCGATCACCGTCGCGGAGATCACCACGGTGCTGCCGACCACCCGCAGCTGCAGGCTGCGGTGCCAGCGGTGCCTGACCTTGGTGGTGACCGAGTGCTCCAACCGCAGCGCGCCGCGGATGCCGATGGTCAGCCGGTGCGGCAGCCAGCTGACCACCCAGCGGACCAGCCTCTTGCGGCGCAGCGCCATCTCCCACGCCTCGCGCGCGTCACGCGGCGGCGGCAACGGCGCAAGCGGGGCCTGCCCTGGCGGCGGAGGCGGCACGGGTGCTCCCGTGGCCGGCGCTCGGACCGACACTGCCGGCGCGCCGACCGGGTCGGGGTTAACCGCTGCCCGCTCCATCAATAAATCAGCCGGGTCCCGCCTTGTAGCCGACGCCGCGGACGGTGACAACGATCTCCGGGTGCTCAGGGTCCCGCTCGATCTTGGCCCGGAGCCGCTGCACGTGCACGTTCACCAGCCGGGTGTCCGCGGCGTGCCGGTAACCCCAGACCTGCTCGAGCAGCACCTCGCGGGTGAACACCTGCCTGGGCTTGCGGGCGAGCGCGACCAGCAGGTCGAACTCCAGCGGCGTGAGGCTGAGCGTCTCGCCGTTCCGCTTCACCGAGTGGCCGGCGACGTCGATGGACACGTCCCCGATCTGCAGCATCTCCGGCGCGGGCTCGTCCGTCCGGCGCAGCCGCGCCCTGATCCTGGCGACGAGCTCCTTGGACTTGAACGGCTTGAGGATGTAGTCGTCCGCGCCGGACTCCAGCCCGAGGACCACGTCGACCGTGTCGGTCTTCGCCGTCAGCATGACGATCGGCACGCCCGACTCGCCCCTGATCTGGCGGCACACGTCGATCCCGTCCGAACCGGGAAGCATCAGGTCGAGCAGGACCAGGTCCGGCCGCGTGTCACGGAAGACCTCCATCGCCTTGTCTCCGTCGGCCACGAAGGTCGGCTCAAACCCCTCACCGCGGAGCACGATGCCGAGCATCTCCGCGAGCGCCGCGTCGTCGTCGACGACTAGCACACGTCCTTTCATGGGCCACATCGTTCCATGTATCTGGCTCCAAGCAGAGCACCCACGGCGACAGACGGTGACGCCTGCGCACATCCTGCGCCCAGCATGCGCAGGTTACCCCTTTTTATCAGCTCCGCACTACCCAGGAGCCCGTTTACCAGCGTAATGCACGCCCCGCGCGCCACGTTGAGCACTAGAGTTCGCCCCATGCCGCAGCAGTTGGCCACCATGGTCGAGGCAGGCTGGGCCGCCGCCCTTGACCCGGTTAAGGACCAGATCGCGGCAATGGGCGACTTCCTGCGCGAGCAGATCGCGGCAGGCAAGAGGTACCTGCCGTCCGGCGACAACGTGCTGCGCGCCTTCAAGCAGCCGTTCGACGACGTCAAGGTGCTGATCGTCGGCCAGGATCCGTACCCGACGCCAGGCCACGCGGTCGGGCTCGCCTTCTCGGTAGACCCGCAGGTCATCAGGCTGCCGGGCAGCCTGGTGAACATATTCCACGAGTACTCGGCGGACCTCGGCTACCCCACTCCCGCCACCGGCGACCTCACCCCGTGGGCCGAACGCGGCGTGCTCCTGCTCAACCGGGTGCTGACCGTCGAGCCGGGCCGGCCGGGCTCGCACCGCGGCAAGGGCTGGGAGGAAGTCACCGAGCAGGCCATCCGGGCGCTGGCCGGGCGAGGCCGGCCGCTGGTGGCCATCCTGTGGGGGCGGGACGCCCGCGGCCTGGTCCCTGTGCTCGGCGACGTCCCGCGCATCGAGTCCGCGCACCCGAGCCCGATGTCCGCGCACAACGGGTTTTTCGGCACGCGTCCGTTCAGCCGGGCGAACCAGCTGCTGCGGCGCCAGAACGCCGAGCCCGTGAACTGGAAGCTGCCCTGAGCCGGACGGACGTCCCCCGCGGGGACTACGCACCCCGGCCGATGCGCGCCGGCCGTCCGTGACTTTACAGTTCTCTACCATGGATACTGTGTGCGTGGCAGGGGCTCATGGCGCCCAGGCAGCGGGGCAGGCACACGACGTGTGGCCCGGGCGCCGCGTAGTAGCGGTGTGGTTTGGCGCCTTCACGATCTACGCGCTGGCGATGGCGGTCTTCACCGGCCATGCCGACCGTGACTGGGCCGTCTGGGCTTTCGGTGGCTACGCGGTCACGGCCATGCTGCTCTGGTTCGGCGAGGGCTGGCTGCTGCCGCTCGCCGTGGCGGTGGGCGGCGCGCTGGTCGCGCCCCTGCTCTGGCTGGTGACCCGGGTGCCCGCCACCGCCGAGGTGCTGGTCATCGGCCAGTCGGCCCAGCACCTGCTCAAGTACGGCACACCGTACCTGCCGCCGAGCCAGCTGCAGGACTGGAAGTCCTACAACCCGTACCTGCCGGTCATGGAGGTGTTCGGTCTGCCGCGGTCGGCGGGCCTGACCGGCGTGCTCGGCGACCCCCGGATCTGGGTCTCGGTGACCACGATCGCGGTGCTCGCCGTGGCGTTCGCGGTCATGTCCCCGCACCGGCTGCGCGGCTGCGCGAGCTGCCGCCGCCAGGCCGCCTGGCTTACCGCCTTCGCGGTCGCCTCCCCGCTGATCGCCTTCCAGCTGGCGCTGGGCGTCACCGACCCGCCGGTCATCGCGCTGCTCGGCCTGACGCTCGCGCTGGCCACCCGCGGCAAGCTGGTCTGGGCTGGCGCGGTGCTCGCCATCGCCTGCGCGATGAAGACGACGGCGTGGGCGGCCGTCCCCGTGCTCGCGGTCATGGCCTGGGTCCGGTACTCGCCGCGCATCGCCACCAGGTTCGCCGCGACCGCGGTAGCGGCGACGGGCATCCTCACGGCGCTTGCGGCACCCGAGGCGCTGGCCACGCCGGATGCCGTCAAGGCCGTTAAGCAGAACCTCTTCGACTACCCGCTCGGGCTTACCAAGCACAAGACCCCCGCGGCGAGCCCGCTGCCCGGCCATCTCATCGCCGAACTCGGCCCGATCGGCCACTGGACCGCGATCACGCTGATGGTCCTGGCCGCCGCGGCGTTCGCGGCGTGGATTCTCCTGCGACCGCCGCGCGACGCGCGGGATGCGGCCTGGCGGCTCACGGTCGGCTACACGGTCATGTTCGTGCTGGACCCGACGACCCGGTTCGGCTACTTCGTCTACCCGCTTGCGCTGCTCGCCTGGCTGGCGCTGACGAAGATCCATCATCCAGAACGGACCGTGCCGACTCCACCGGATCAGCCGCTCCTCGTGGGGGCCGCCGATTAGCGCGCGCGCTTAGCCGCGGCACCGCGACAGCGGTGGGACGCCGACGTGCCTCGCGCGCGTCAGGAGCCGAGCCGCCAGGAGGCGAGGTAGGCGCGCTGGGCGGCGGTGAGCGAGTCGATCTCGGCGCCGAGCGCGGCGAGCACCAGCCGGGCGGCCTCGGCGTCGATGTCCGGCGGGACGGGGTGCACGTCGGGGGCCAGCTTCTCCGCGTTGCCCGCCAGCCAGGCGAGGGCGAGCGCCTCGATGCCGAACGCCAGGTCCATTACCTCGGGTGGGTGCCCGTCGGCGGCGACGAGGTTGACGACGCGGCCTTCGGCCAGCAGGAGCAGGCGGCGGCCGTCGGGGAGTTCGAACGCGTCGGTGTGCGGGCGCACGTCGGGGTGCACGGCGACCGCCAGGTCGTGCAGCCCCCGCACGTCGATCTCGACGTCGAAGTGCCCGGCGTTGGCGAGAATCGCGCCGTCCCGCATCGCCGCCATGTGCTCGCCGGTGATCACCTCCGCCGAGCCGGTCGCCGTGATGAACACCTCGCCGAGCGGCGCCGCGTCGGCCAGCGTGAGCACGCCAAACCCGCGCAGCACCGCGTCTAGCGCCCGCACCGGGTCCACCTCGGTGATCAGCACCCGGGCCCCGAGGCCGCGGGCGCACTCGGCGATCCCGACCCCGCACGTGCCGAACCCGGCGACCACCACGGTCTTCCCGGCCAGCAGGACCCCGCTCGCGCGCAGCAGCCCGTCGATGACGGACTGCCCCGTGCCGTGCGTGTTGTCCACGAGCCGCTTGGCCGGCGTGTCGCTTGCCGCGATCATGGGGAACGCCAGCGCGCCCTCGGCCGCCATCCGGCGCAGGCGCAGCACGCCGGTGGTCGTCCCCTCGCACCCGCCGAGCGGGAATTTGGGGGGACGGGCCCCGGGGGGAATGCGGGGACGGGCCCCGGGGTGCATGGGGGGACGGGCCCCGGGGGGAATGCGGGGACGGGCAGTCCCCCCATGCGGGGGGGTCACCGGGGGGGTCGTCCCCCCGGGGGCAAGCAGCGTGCTGACCAGGTCACCGCCGTCGTCGATGACCAGGTCCGGCCCTTGCGCCCCGTCGGCGCCGAGCGCGAGCGCGATGTGCTCGTAATAGGTGCGCCGGTCCACACCGGCGCGGGCGAACACCGCGACACCGTCGGTGGCCGCCAGCGCGGCGGCGATGTCGTCCTGGGTGGACAGCGGATTGGACGCCGCCAGCGTCACCCGGGCCCCGGCGGCACGCAGCAGCCGGACCAGCACCGCCGTCTCCGGCGTCACGTGCAGGCAGGCCGCCACCGCCATCCCGTCGAATGGCCGCTCCACACTGAAACGGCGAGCCAGGGCCGTCAGGAGCGGCATGGACCGTTCGGAATACTGGATACGCCGATCCCCGACCTCAGCGAGGCCGGGGTCGGCGATGTATTCGTCCGGTGAGAACCCGCCGATCATCGGGCGAGACTCAGTACCGGTAGTGGTCCGGCTTGTACGGGCCCTCCACCGGCACGCCGATGTAGTCCGCCTGCTCCTTGGACAGCGCGGTCAGCTTCACGCCGAGTGCGTCCAGGTGCAGCCGGGCGACCTTCTCGTCCAGGTGCTTGGGCAGCGTGTACACGCCGAGCGGGTACTGGTCGGTCTTGGTGAAGATCTCGATCTGCGCCATCACCTGGTTGGTGAAGCTGTTGCTCATCACGAAGCTCGGGTGCCCGGTCGCGTTGCCGAGGTTCAGCAGGCGTCCCTCGGACAGCACGATGATCGTGTGCCCGTCGGGGAACATCCACTCGTCGACCTGCGGCTTGACGTTGATCTTCTTGATCCCCGGGATCGCGGCCAGGCCGGCCATGTCGATCTCGTTGTCGAAGTGACCGATGTTGCCCACGATCGCCTGGTGCTTCATCCGGGACATCTGGTCAGCGGTGATGATGTCCTTGTTGCCTGTGGCGGTGACGAAGATGTCCACCTGCGGGAGGATGTCCTCCAGCGTGGTGACCTGGTAGCCGTCCATCGCCGCCTGCAGCGCGCAGATCGGGTCGATCTCGGTGATAATCACCCGCGCTCCCTGGCCGCGCAGGCTCTCCGCGCAGCCCTTGCCCACGTCGCCGTAGCCGCAGACCAGCGCCACCTTGCCGCCGATCAGCACGTCGGTGCCGCGGTTGATGCCGTCCACGAGGCTGTGCCTGCAGCCGTACTTGTTGTCGAACTTGGACTTGGTCACCGAGTCGTTGACGTTGATCGCAGGGAACCTGAGCGTGCCGGCCTTGGCCATCTCATACAGCCGGTGCACGCCGGTCGTGGTCTCCTCGGTGACGCCCTTGATGGTCTGCGCCGCCGCGGTCCACTTGCCGGGGTGGTCGGCCAGGGAGTTGCGCAGCCGGCCGAGGATGACCAGCCACTCCTCGCTGTCGTCCTCGCTCGGGCTGGGGACGGCGCCCGCCTGCTCGTACTCGGCCCCCTTGTGGACGAACAGGGTGGCGTCGCCGCCGTCGTCGAGGACCATGTTCGGCGGTCCGCCGCCGGGCCAGGTCAGCGCCTGCTCGGTGCACCACCAGTACTCCTCGAGCGTCTCGCCCTTCCAGGCGAAGACCGGGATGCCCTTCGGGTCGTCGGGGGTGCCGTCCGGCCCGACCGCGACGGCCGCCGCCGCGTGGTCCTGGGTCGAGAAGATGTTGCAGCTCGCCCAGCGGACCTGCGCGCCCAGGGCGGTGAGGGTCTCGATCAGGACCGCGGTCTGGATCGTCATGTGCAGCGAGCCGGTGATCCGGGCGCCCTTGAGCGGCTGCGTTTCCGCGTGCTCGGCGCGGACCGCCATCAGCCCGGGCATCTCGTGCTCGGCGAGCTCGATCTCCTTGCGGCCGAAGCCGGCGAGGGAAATGTCAGCGACCTTGTACGGTTCAGTGCTCATGCACTAACTCCTTCATCGTGTTCAGCGCGTTCATCGCGTTCACCGTGTTCAGCGCAAGGCTGGGTGGCCGCCGAAGTGGCTTGGTGATCCCTGGTGACGATGACGACGCTACGGGATGGGATGCCGGTCGCGCACGCGCTTATGGCTGTTTCTTACAAGAGAATGTTAAGATCGTGGGCATGCGCATCACGGAAGCGGCGAAGCGTCTTGGCATGTCCCCCCGGATGCTCCGCTACCGCGAGGATCTGGGCTTGCTCCCGCAGTTGCGGGACCGGGCTTCGGGGCGGGGGTCGGCGCACCGGCAGTTCACCGACGGGGACCTGGCCGCGATCACGGTGGCCGTGCAGCTCGAGCGGCGCTACGACATCACGCCCGCCGCGCTCGCGTTCGGATTGCGCGTGCTCACCGAGCCCTCCGTCCGCGCGGCGGTCGCGGACCTCGGACGGCGGACCGGGCACGTGCCGGCCACGCCAGGGCGGGCGCTCGACTTCGAGAAGGAGCGGGCGCTGCGCGCACTCGGCGCCCTGCGCGGCCCCGGTCCCGGTGCTGGCCCTGGCCCCGGTGCTGGCCCTGGCCCCGGTGCTGGCCGTGGCCCTGGCACGCCTCTGGCGTGACCGCATTCGTCACAGGGGCCACTGGCGTCCACTCTGCACACTCCATGACTATTTTGGCAGGCAAAATGTCTGGAATGTCCATGCAGGGAGTGTGCAAAGTAACACTTCCGGGACTTCTGAGGCGCTAGGGAAAGGACCGCGATCGGCTACGCGCGGCGGAGCAGGTGACTGTCGCTCCGAAACGCCGCAATCTACTCATTTCGGGCGGCCTTCCGGCTAGGGCGGCGACTTAGGATACGAAACGCAGCCCGAAAAGGGACAAATCGCCCGCGAAAATGAGCCGTTCGTATCCTAAGTCGGTGTCGGGGGTCTGCCTGCCGTCGGCGGCTCACCGTCGGGGGAGCCTGGCGCGGGCGGGCCGAGCGGAGCGGACGCCGCGGGCGGAGCGGACGCCGCGGGCGGAGCGGGCGGGCC
>JASHPP010000246.1 GCA_030038035.1 Trebonia sp. | reverse complement strand
ACGGCACCATCTCGCCGCGCTGCACGGCGTTCAGCCAGGCGATGGCGGCCGGTGGCCTGAAGTGCCCTGTCGAGACCGATCTGCGCTCCGACATCTGGCTCAAGCTGATGGGCAACGTGGCGTTCAACCCGATCAGCGTGCTCACGGGCGCGACGATGGGACAGATCGCCGCGCACCCCGGCACCCGCGAGCTGGCCCTGCGCATGATGCACGAGACGGCCGGGATCGCCGCCAGCCTCGGCAGCCCGCCCAAGATATCGGTCGAGCGCCGGTTCGACGGCGCGGCGAAGGTCGGCGATCACAAGACGTCGATGCTGATCGATTTCGAGGCGGGCAAGCCCCTGGAATCGGACGCCCTGCTCAAGGCGCCCGTCGAACTGGCGCGGCTGGCCGGCGTGCCGGCCCCCGCCATTGAGCTGGTCGCCGCGCTGATCGACCTGCTCACCCGTCCGGGTGTGGTCCGGTCAGGCGCCGCCGCCCGCGCGTGACCGGCCGCCCGCCGCCTGGCCCGCCCGCCGCCTGGCACAGGCGCCCAATCAGCCGGGACCGCCCGTGCCCGCCTCCCCGGCCTCCCCGGCGGCGTGCGCCCCGCAGTAAAGGGCGGTCGCGGCGGCGGACTCGTCAAGGAACGCCTGGCCGCAGTCCGCGGCCGCGCAGGACTTCAGGCGCGGCCACGTGCCGGCCGCGGCGGACCGGGCGATCGCGACCGCGACGCCGGCCACGACCCCTGAGTAACTGGCGCGGGCGGCACTGGCCAGCCCGACCGCGCTCCCGGGGTCGACGGTGAGGACGAGCCGCCCGTCGGCCAGTGCCCTGGTCAGCCGGGCCGCGGCCGCGGCGTCCTGGCGGCCGTCGGTATGGGCCGCGAGCAGGTCCCTGACCGACTCGCGCAGCCGGAGCAGGGCGGCGTGTTCTGAGCCGGTCAGGCCCGCGTCGGCGGGCAGCAGCGCCTGTGCGCGCAGCCACGCGGCGGCTTGCTCGCGGGTCTGCAGCAGGTCGGTGTCCGGCTCAGCCCGCGCCGTGTTGGCGAGCGACAAAACCAGGTACGCCGAAGGATCGGGGCCGGGCATCATCCGATCGTAACGAGCGCCTGGTGCCATGGCACCGGCCTCCGCCATCTTGGCGCAACATACTTGAGAGTGTGAGAGTCCGCGCGCTCGCCGGTGTGGCAGGCCCCGTCGTCTTCACGGCCGCGTGGCTCGCCGGATCCCTGCGCCAGACCGGGCACGGCGCGCTCAGCGTCCAGCTCAGCGGTCTCGCGGCGCCAGACGCCAGGGATCCCTGGATCATGATCACCGGGTTCCTTGTCCTTGGCGCCTGCACGGTGGTGTTCGGCCAGGAGCTCGCCAGGGACCTGACCGGCCCGGCGCCGCGGCTCATCCAGGCCGCCGGCGTGCTCACGATCGCGGCCGGGCTGCTCCGCCGCGACCACATGGAGCTCACCAGCGGACCGGTCTCCTGGCACAACGAGGCGCACAACATCGTCAGCCTGGTCATCTACGGGGACCTGGTGCTCGCGCAGCTGCTGCTGGCCCGGTCGTTCGGCAGGACCCCCCGCTGGCGCGCGTGGCGCCCGTACCTGCTGGCCAGCGCGACCGCGACGGCCGTGGCCCTGGCCGTTTTCATCCCGGACACCGCGTCTGCCGGCGCGGGGGTCCTGCAACGGATCGCGGTCACCATTCCGCTGCTCGCCGTGACCGCGGTGGCGGCAAGGCTGGCCGCCCTCGATCAGTCAGAACGGTCAGGGCCGACTGCTGCCGCGTAAGCAGGCCGCTGAAATAATCGCCCGTTGCCAGCGGGGTATCAGGTACGAGAGAGTTAATGCGGGCGAAACATTACATTACATAGCCGATACCTTTATATGGCCATAGCGGTGCAAGATCAGCTAGGCACTACGCAGAATGCCGCGGGAGGACGAGCATGGGCAGCGACGCCGGTGGCGGGGAGGTCGTGGCAGAGCTGCAGGCGCAGCCGCCGCGGGACTACGCGGCATTCAAGGTCGAGCAGCGCGGGATCGACCTGATCCCGGAGGCGGAACGCAAGATGCGGCCCGCCGGGCTGTTCTGGCTGTGGGCGGGCGGCGTGTTCAACGTGGAGTTCTTCTTCTACGGCACGCTGATCATGACGTTCGGCGTGTCGGTGCCGCAGGCGGTGGCCGCGATCCTCATCGGCAACCTGACGTACGCGTTCCTCGGCTGGGCCAGCCTGCAGGGGCCGAAGACCGGGACCACCGCGTTCATGGTCTCCCGTGCGCCGTTCGGGCAGAACGGCAACCGGCTGGTCGCGCTGTTCAACTGGGGAACTCAGGTCGGGTTCGAGATCGAGGGCATTTACTTCGTCGCCGCCACGGTCATCTTGCTGTTCAGCCACTACAACACCTCGGTGAACACGGCAGGCAAGATCGGCATCATCATCGTCGCCGTGCTCGTGCAGATGGCCCTGCCGCTGCTCGGGCACGCCACGATCAGCAAGGCGCTGCGCTATCTGGCCTATATCTTCATCGTGTTCTTCATCGTGCTCGGCGTCTTCACGTTCCAGAAGCTGCACCTGTCCACGTTCCACGTGCACCCCGCGACGTTCGCCGTGTGGACGACCACCCTGGTCCTGATCATCTCGGTCGGCGGTCTTGGCTGGACGGAGAACGGGAACGACTACTCCCGCTACCTGCCGGCCAGCACGCCCGGGCACAAGACGTTCTGGGCGGCCGCTCTCGGCGGCGCGATTCCGTCGGTCATCCTCGAACTGCTCGGCGTGTTCGCCTACACCGTCACCACCAAGACCGTCGGCATCACCCAGCTCGGCGTTCCGCAGTCGTTCGACGCCTGGTTCGTGGTGCCGTTCCTGATCTTCGCGGTCTTCCAGCTGCTCGCGATCAACACGCTCGACCTGTACTCCTCCGGTGTCACCCTCCAGGCACTCGGCCTGCCGGTCAAGCGCTGGGGGGCCGTCATCATCGACTCGGTGGTCTGCGGCGTGGTCACCGGCGTCATCCTGCTCCACGGAGGGAACTTCTACGCCGACTTCTCCGGGTTCCTGCTGTACATCATCGTGTGGCTGTCCGCCTGGTTCGGCGTCTTCATGACCGACTACCTGCTGCGCCGCAGGCGCTATGACGCCGCGTCGCTCGCTGCTCAGCGCGGCGGGCTGTACTGGCGCAACGGCGGGGTGCACTGGCCGGCGGTGATCGCGCTTGCCGCGGGCATCGTCGCGGCGCTGATGTGGATCAACGCGGCCTACGACGTCCCGTCCTACACCGGGCCGATCTCGAACCACTTCCCCGGCATGTCCGGCAGCGACTTCAGCTGGGCCCTGGGCATCGTGGTGAGCTCGCTCGTCTACTGGGCGCTCGCCGCCCGCGGCGTGCGCAGGGAAGCGGAGGCGACGGAGCTCACCGAGACGGCGGCCGCGTGACGCAGGCGATGGACGCGTTCGTCGCCGGACTGCCCAAGGCGGAGCTGCACCTGCACATCGAGGGCACGCTCGAGCGGTCGCTGCGCGAGGAGCTGGCCCGGCGCAACGGCATCGCGCCGCCGCAGGTCCCGCCGTTCCACGACCTCACCTCGTTCCTGGTCGGGTACTACGCCAGCATGCAGGTCCTGGTGACAGAGCACGACTTCTACGACCTCGCGATGGCGTACTTCCGCAAGGCGCGCTCGCAGCACGTCGTGCACGCGGAGATCTTCTTCAACCCGCAGGCGCACACGAGCCGCGGTGTCCCGTTCGCGGCGGTCGTCGAGGGGCTGGACCGGGCGCGCGCCGACGCGGCAGCCGAGCTCGGGCTGACCGCCCGGCTGATCATGTGCTTCCTGCGGGACCTGCCGGCCGATTCGGCGATGCAGACCCTGGAGCAGTCGCTGCCCTACCAGGACAAGATCATCGGGGTCGGGCTCGACTCCGATGAAAGGGACAACCCGCCGCTGAAGTTCAAGCACGTCTTCGCCAGGGTGGGGGCCGAAGGCTAGCGGCTGACCATGCACTGTGACGTCGACCAGGCGGACGCGGTCGCGCACATCTGGCAGTGCCTTGACGACATCGGCGTGGAGCGCATCGACCACGGCGTGAACTGCGTGCAGGACGCGCGGCTGGTGTCCAGGCTGGCCACCGACAGGATCGGGCTGACCGTCTGCCCGGTTTCCAACCGCTGGGTGACCGACAGCATGAAGGCACCGGAGCTGAAAACCATGCTGGACGCGGCGCTGCTTGCGACGGTGAACTCCGACGACCCGGCGTACTTCCGGGCCTACGTCAACGAGAACCTCGAGGCCGTGGCCGGCGAGGCGGCGCTCACCGTCGACGAGGTCGCCCGGCTGGTCGCCAAGCTCGACACGTACGTAGGCGGGTAGTGCCCGCGCGGCGGCTGGCGGCGGCGCCGTCTCGCAGCCGGTGACGATCGCCCCCTAGCTCGGCGCGCTTGCGCAGCGTTAGCCTTGATGAGATGTCCGATGGGTACAACGGGACCTGGGCCGATGCCGCGCTGCGACGGCCTGCCGTCGACCCTGCGATCCCTGCGCCCGCCCGCCGGCTGCTGACCGCTCCAGGAGCGATCCTCACGCCGGCCAGCCAGCGGTCGCGGCGGTCGCCCCGCGACCTCCTGCCCGTGCATCCGGCCAGGCGCGAGGCGACGGTCTACGGCGCTGTCACCGGGATGTCGGCCGCCGGGTTCATCGCGGTCACCGGCTCGGCCCCGTGGGCGGTCGGAGTGCTGATCTTCGGCGGGCCGAACGGCTGGCAGTCCGCCTCCGGCCAGGTCGCGCTGGTTGTCGCGGAGATCATCGCGGTGCTTACCGCCGTGGTGTTCTGCTTGCGGCTGGTGCTGTTCGGCCAGCTCAACGGGTGGACGCCCGCGGCGAGGGCCGCGCGCGCCTATCACGGCCGGTACCTGACCGGCGCCGATTTCGACGCCCCGGCCAGGATGCTGCTGCGCCGCGCGCAGGACGCGGTCGACGCCGCGAATTCCTCCCGGGTGGGCCGGGCTGGCCTGCTGGACGAGCCAGGTGAGAGCACCGCGCTCGCGTGGCAGGAGTGGGATATCGCCGTTTCCCTGCGCGCGCAGGCCCGGCTGCGTGGTCTGCGGGCGGCGCTTCCCGAGCTCAGCCCCGGCTCGCCAGCCGGGCGGCTGCTGCGCAGCCAGCACGAGGCCGCGGTGGCGGCGCGGCGGAGCACCGCCGAGCGGGTGCTGGCGCTGCAGCGTTACGCCGCCGAGGTACGCGAGGCCGACGCCGCCTACCGTGACTGGGAGCAGCACGCGGCGGTCGCCCAGCTCACCGGTCCGCACCTGGACATCCTCGCCAGCACCGCCGCCGACGAGCACGGCATCGCCGCGCTTGCCGCCATGTCCGCGCAGGCACGGGCGGTCGCGCAGGCGCTGCGCGAAATCACGGACTAAGGCCCGCGTCCCGGGCCAGCCACGCAACGGCCCAGCTCTATCGGGTCAGCTGCGCCACTGGCCCAAGCCCCCGCCGGCCCGCCTCCCGCCAGTCCCGCCTCCCGCCCCGGCCCCCGCCGCTGCCCTGGCTGCCCTCGCTGGCCCGTCGCCGCTGCCCCGCCGCCCCGGCTCCCCGGCCACAGGGGCCCCTGGCCTGCGACTTTGTACACCCTGTGACGATTTCGGCGCCCGTTATGGGCGATTTGTCCATGCACAAAGTGTCCAAAGTAGTACTCGCGGGACTCCCGGGACGCCAGGGAAGCTGCCTGGCTTCGAACCGCTGGCGCCACCGCGACCGGCCACCTGCGCCAGGCGCAGTACTCCCCGGCCCGCACCCGGCGGCGGCCCGGTTATGGCGGGAGATGCCTACATGCCGGTCTGCTCGTAGCCTTCTGGGTGTCCTTCGAGGATCATGAACTTGACCTCAAGGAACGGCGTCAGGCCCTCGTGCACGCCCTCGCGGCCGATGCCGGACTGCTTGAACCCGCCGAAGCTCACGCCGAAGTCCGTGCGCATCGCGTTGTGCCCGACGGTGCCGGACCGGAGCCTGGCCGCCACGTGGCGGGCGCGGTTGACGTCATTGGTGAACACGGAGGCGTTCAGCCCGTAGATGGTGTCGTTGGCGATCCGCACCGCGTCGTCTTCGTCCGCGGCCGGGATGACGGAAAGCACCGGCCCGAAGATCTCCTCCTGGGCGATGACGGAGTGGTTGTCGACGTTGCCGAAGACCGTGGGCTCGACGTACCAGCCCCGGTCCAGGTCCCTGGGCCGCCCGCCGCCCGTGGCGAGCGTCGCGCCGTCGGCGATGCCCTTGGCGATGTAGCCCTCCACCCGGTCCCGCTGCCGCCGCGCGGCCAGCGGTCCCATCTGGCTCTGCGCGCTGAACGGGTCACCGACGCGAACCTGGCTGAACGTGGCGGCCAGCGCCTCGAGCATCTCGTCATGCCGGGACCGGGGAACCACGATCCGGGTCAGCGAGGAGCAGACCTGCCCCGACAGGAAGCATTCGGCCTGGGACAGGGTGCGCGCGGCGGTTTCGATGTCCATGTCGTCGAGGATGACGGCCGCGGACTTGCCGCCGAGTTCCAGGGTGCAGCGGGCGATCCGCTCGCCGCAGATGGAGGCGATCCGCCGCCCGGCGGCGGTGGACCCGGTGAAGGTGATCTTGTCGACGCGCGGGTCGCGGACGAGCAACTCGGAGACCTCTCGGTCGGCGGTGACCACGTTCAGCACGCCCGGCGGCAGCCCGGCGGCCTCGGCGGCCTCCGCGATCAGGTACCCCTCCCCAGGCGCCTCCGGCGAGGACTTGAGGATCAGCGTGCACCCGGCCAGCAGCGCCGGCGCGACCTTGTTGCTGATCAGGCCCATCGGGGCGTTCCACGGGATGATCGCGCCGACGACGCCGACCGGCTCGCGGACGATGAGGCCGAACTCCCCGGCCGACGGCCTGGCCGGCTCCTCGAACGGGAACGTGCTGGCCTGGGCGGCAAACGCGCTGAAGGTGCGCTGCGCGCCGACGCCGCCACCGCGGGCGATCGCGTGCAGCACCCCGGACTCACGCGGCCAGATCTGGCCGATGTCGTCCGACCGCCGCTTGAGCTCCGCCCCGATCGCCCGCAGGTACTCGGCCCGCTGCTTGTGCGTCAGCCACGGCCACGGGCCGCTGTCGAATGCCTCGCGCGCCGCGCCGACCGCCCGTGAAATGTCGGCGGCCTGCGCCTCGGGGACGGTGAAGTAAAGCTGCTCGGTGTCGGAGTCGATGACGCTGATTGTGGCGTCGGACGACGGCGCCACCCACTGCCCGCCAATGTAGAAGCGGTCGGTGTGGCGGATCGGCGCGGTTGGCTGGCTCATTCGATGCCCTCCGGGGCTGGTAGTCTCACTGTGACTACCAGCCTAAATCCAGGCGGATCGGACGCCAAGAGCGCCTGCCCGGTCGCCGCGCGCGGGCGACCGCCGACGGCTGGGTCCCAGCGACTACGGATCCTAACCGCGAAACCCTGCGGCGCGCCGTTCCCTGATAGGGACGGGTACTGCCCGGGGAGCGGATCCGTTAGCGGATCCGGCGGGAGCCGGCGGGATGTCGGGCAGCAGGCCAAGCGCATCGACCACAGCGAGGGCCTCCGCCCTGTTGCGGACCCCAAGCTTGCGGAAGAGGCGGGTCTGGATGTTCTCGACGGTCTTGGGGGATATGCCAAGCGCCCGCGCGGTCTGCCGGATCGAGTAACCCCGGGCGACTGACTGGAGGATGTCGCTCTCTCGTGCGGTCAACTCTGGCAACTCCCCGCCGTCCGTCACCCGGCGGCCGGACCCGGTGCGTACCACTCCGATGAGCGATCGCATCGGCAGTGAGTCGACCACGAGGTAGCCCTGGCTCACCATCCGCAAGACCTCGAGGAAGTGGTCGTTTATCCTGTCGGCCGGCACCAGCGAGTTGGCCCCGCTGGCGAGCGCCCTGGCGAGTTCGGGCGGATCGAGCGGCTCGCTGTGCACCACGATCGCCGGTACGCCGAGTTCTTCGACCAGGGCCCACTCCGCCGGCTCCGGATTGACCAGCGCGGCCACGATCGGGCCGCGATTCCACTGCCGCCAGTGTGCGTCGGCTAGGGGTCCGTGCCGTCGTTCAAGCACGAACGGCAGCCCGCTCGCGATCAGGGCGACCACCACCTGATCAAGGGCTGGACACGCCTGACCCGACACGACCGTCAGCACCGGGAAGTCGTTGCTGCTCGTCGTGGGCTGCCAAGGGGGCTTGCCGGCGCGCTGGTCCAGCATGCCGAGGGACGCTGCCCGGGAGACCGCCTGCGCGCTGCTGTTCACGCCCAGCTTCGCGTACACCCGGCGCTTGAGGTTTTCCACCGTGAGGGGGCTGATCCTGAGCAGGACCGCGATCTCGGCGACGCTGTGCCCGGAACTCGTCAGCGTCACGAGCTCGAGTTCCCGGTCGGTCAGGCTGCCGTGGCCGATGTGGGCGCGCAGTGCGCTGCTGCGCCGCAGCAGCGCCAGTACGCCTGCGAGGCCATGCGATTCAGGAACAAGTGAGGTAACGCCCGCGCGGCAGGCGAGCGTCAGATCCGGCTCAGAAGCGTCCCGGTAGATGACGATCACGTTCAACCCGGGGAAATGCTGCAGCAGATCGTCCGCGAGTACGGCGAACTCACTCAGCCGCAGCCCCGCGTCGAGGATCACGGTGTCTGGCCGGCCCAGCTCGCACAGCGCCGGGAGCTCTTCTGGCTTGGCGACCTTGCCTACGACGGTAAGGTCCGGCCGGGCCGCGAGGCACGTAGCGAGCGTGTCGCGGAGCAGCCGTCGCGACGACTGCACGGCTACCCGGACGTTGACGCGAGCAGCGGTAGCCGCAGTCATCGTTAGGCCTGATGTCCTGGTTGTATCGCACCTATGGATCGACGTACTGGCTAACTTACGCCGGGCCGGCTTATAACGGAGACGTAACGGAAGTTTACGTTAGTTCCTGCCTTGTTGTCTGGTTGCTTCTGATGCGTTGCGTTGCGCCTTAGCTCTCCCGGCTCGCCTGAGGTGGCGCCTCAATTGCCTTGCGGAGGAGCGTCAGTTCGGTCTGGACGGTGGTGGCGGCGGCCTGGACCTGGTGGTTGTATGAGCGCATCTGGGTGAGGGTGGCTGCGCGGGCCTGCCGGGCGGTGAGGGCGGCCAGGGCCTGGTCGGCGCGGATCAGCGCGTCGGCTATGACGGTGGCCTGGGGGGTGAGGGTGACCGCGGCCGCCGGCACGGGGTTGCCGTCGGAGGCGGCGCTGGTGAGCAGCGCCAGCGCCCTGGCCCTGTTCTGCGGGGTGAACGTGACCGCGGCCAGGCTGGTGCCGAGCGCCTGCTCGGCCGCCGCCTCGGCGGTCAGGGCCGCCTCGGCCGCCACCAGGTTGCGTCCCTGGTTGGCGGTGTAGGCGGCGGTGTCGGCGGCCAGCAGCCTGGCGGCCGGGTTGACGATCCCGTCGTACTGGCTGACCAGCATCTGCCGGGTGGTGCACGGCAGGCCGGAGATGAACAGGGCCGGCTCGCAGCCGGCGGCAAGGGCGGCGGCGGCGTGCCGGCCGGCGGCGCCGGCGGCGTAGACCAGCCCGGCGATCACCAGGACCGCGGCCAGCGGGGAGATGATCATCAAGATGACCCGGCCGGCCGCGGTGTCGTCCCGGCCGGGTGCGGCGTAGGTGTGGCTCATCGGATCCCTTCGCGGAAGGCGGTCGCGGCGTTACTCGGCGCTGGGGGTCTCGCGGAAGGAGTCGATCCCCTTGAAGATCTCCTCATTCAGGATGAAGATCATGCCGAATACGAACAGCGCGAAGACCGGGGCGATGGTGACCCAGACCAGCCAGTTGCGGCCTTCTTTCTGCCGGGCGGCGATCCACCGCCTGACCGGCGGCAGCCGCAGCGTGAGCAGGAACAGGCTGCACGCCGAGTACTGGTAGAACCGCTGGTGGAAGACCGGGTCGCCGTCGCCGGCGAAACCCGACCCGTTGGACCCGCTCTCGAACCCCAGCCCCTCCAGCAGCATCAGGTGGCAGGCCAGCAGCGCCCAGATGACGTAGATCATCCGGTGCAGCTGCTTCCAGTACCTGCCGAGCTTGCGCTGCGCCCACGGGTTGCCGGTCAGCAGCAGCGGGATGACCAGCAGCACCATGGTGAACCCCACCAGGGTGAAGGTGTGCCCGGCCAGCCGGCCGAACACCCCCCCGGCGAAGTTATCGGTGACCCCCGCCGCGGTCGCGTCCCCGATCCCGCAGCACGCCATCATGATCCCGTACCAGCGGCGCAGCCCGAAAAACCAGCGCTGCCCGGTCAGCGTGGACAGCGGGGTGACCAGCAGGCACAAGAACAGGCACGCCTCGGCGCCGGTGCCCAGCGTGTCATCGACCGACACCGAGAACGTGTTGCTGTTCAGCGTGACCAGCGCCGGCAGCATGAAGAACAGCGGGGCCACCGCCGGGGCGCCCAGCAGCAAAAGCGCGACCGCCTTCCGCTTGATCCGCGACCCGCCGAACTTGAACGTCACCTCCATCCACTCATCCACACGGCTCTTATCCGCCCGCTGC
>JASHPP010000245.1 GCA_030038035.1 Trebonia sp. | reverse complement strand
GCCGCGGCGTTCTCCGCCAGCGCGGCCAGCAGCGGCCCCGGCCGCAGCGCATCCGCCACCTTGTCCTGCGCGAACCCCTCCCCGCCCAGGCCGTCCGGCCCCGCCATCGCCGCCAGCCGCACGGGGTCGGCGTCGGCGGCCTCGCCCAGGGTGACCATGACCGCCGGGGCGGGCCCATCCTCATCCGGCACCGGGATCCGGCCGGCGTTTACTTCGTCCAGGAACCGGGCCAGGTCCGCGTCCGCGTCCCAGTCCTCCCCGCCGCCGTGCGCCGTCCCTGCGCGCGCCGGGTCCGCGGGCAGCGGCGGCTGCTCGCCGCCGGGCTGTCCGGGGCCGGGGATGGGGGCGGCTGCCATGGGACGGTTCTCCGTTCGGATAAGTAGGCGATGCTTCAGCCTGATACGAACACTATACCGCATCCCTGCGACAATCCGCGGCTCGCAGAGCACGCCCTTCCATGATCTTTTCGAATGCCGGCCGGTTTTGATAACGGTTCGCCGGGCGGGCGCGTCTCAAGGGCATGAGCAGGATCTCGAGTATCGCCGCGATCTTGGCTGCCGGGGCCGCGCTCGCCGCGTGCGGGTCTGTGCCGGCGAATGGCACGCCGCATGCCGCGATGGCGGGGTCGGCCGACGCCACGCCGGCGGCCTGTCCCGCGCCTGCCCCCGCACCCGCGCCGGCGACCACAGTCGCCGGGGCGAGCACCATCGCCGGGGCGAGCACCATCGCCGGGGCAGGCGCTGCTTCCGCGCCGACGGTGAACCTCCGTGCGTTTGCCGGGCAGGGGCGGCTGGCGTTCGTGTCGGCTGGCCAGCTGTACGTCCTCGACGGGACGGTGGCGGGCAAGCGGGCCGTGCTGCACAAGGTGGCCGGGCCGGGGAGCATCGTCGCGATGGGGTGGTCGCCGGACGGGCAGTGGCTGGCCTTCCTCAGCGCCCCATACGATGCGCAAGGCGCGGGGGCCGTCGGCACCCTGTGGCTGGCGCGCGCCGACGGGCAGGACGCCCGGCTCGTGGTGGGTGCCGCGGAGTCGTTCGCCTGGTCGCCCACCGCGGACGTGCTCGTCGCCACCGCGACCGACCCGGCGACGGGCTTGTTCGGGTTGTGCGAACTGCGGCCAGGGGCCGTGCCGCGCTTCGTGCCTGGCGTGCCCGGGCTGGCCGGCGCGCCCGCGTGGACGCCCGCCTGGTCACCTGACGGGCGCCAGCTCGCCTTCACCGACGTCCGGTACAGCCAGGCAACGGGTGCATTCACCGGCAGCGAGCTCGAGACGATCCCGGCGGGCGGCGGAACACCGGTGGTCCGCGCCCGGTCGGCAACGGCCGCGCTCGTCCCCGACGGCTGGTGGCCAGGCGGCGACGGGCTCTTCGCCTGGGCCGATCCGCGGGGCTCGGCCCAGCGCGCCGCCGACGGCGCGCCGCTGGTCTCCTACCCGTTCCACGGCAGGGCGGTCGTGCTGGGCAGCACGCTCATGCACGCCTCGTTCGCGGTTCCCGTGCTGGGCGGCGTGACGATCGTGACGGGCGGCAACCGGTACCTGTGGGACGGCAAGACGCTCCAGTTCTGCCTCGTCGCTGGCATGTGCATGCCTGCGATGGCCGCCGAGCCCGGCCCGGTGAACCTCGACCCCGCATGGACGACGGCGCAGGCGCCGATCATCGCGTTCGTGCACGCGTCGGCCACCGCGCCGTCAGGCACCGGGCAGGCGGCCCTCAATGCCTGGTACGCGACCAGGAGGCTGTGGTACGAGAACGTCACGGGCGGCAACCCGTTCCCTGTCGCGAACGCGGGCACCGGCGTCGCCGCACCCGCCTGGTCCGCCAGCGGCGACTACATCCTGTACGTCAGGAACGACGGCCTCTGGCTCATCCGCATGTTCACGGCCAACGGTTCGCTGGCAGCCGGACCCGCGCAACGCGTCGTGAGCCGACTGTTCGCGGGCTCCTGGCCGAACTACGACGGCTACGTCGACTGGCAGTCCCAGTTCGCCTGGCACAGCTGAGGCCAGGGAGCCCAGAGCAAGGCGGTCGCACGCTGTCAGCTCGGGGGCAGCGGCCAGGTGAGCCGCAGCGTGCCCCCGGCCGGGAGCACGGCCCAGTCACGGTAGAGCCGGCGCACCCCGGCGACCGCGGCGCGGATCGTCTCGTCGTCAAGGCGGCCGCCGAGCGTCGCCGCCGCGGGCCCGTAGCCGCGCAGCCGCGCCCGCACCCCGTCCGGGGTGTCCGGCCCGTCGCCCCAGCGGTTCAGCACCGCGTTCACCGCGGCCTTCGCCACGGCGTGCCCCGGCCAGTTCCGCGCCGCGAGCTCGTCAGGCGGCGCGTCGGTGACGAGTCGCAGCCGCGCGTGCCGCCGTGTCACGGCGCGGGCGGGGGGCGCGAACCCGCCCGCGGCGAGCGTCCCCCATAGCCCGTCGTCGAGGCCGAACACGGACTCGACGACCAGGTGCGGCAGGTCGTGGATGACATGCACGACCGCGCGGCGCGCGGTGCCGTCGGGGAACCTCAGCCAGATCCGGTCCGCGGCCGGAGTCTCCCCCTTCACGATCGCGACGTCGGCCACCACGGTGAAAGCCGGTGCTTCCGTCACAAGGCGAGACGATACTCGCGCACGCGGGGCGAGCGCGGGATTTCCCGCCGTGTCCGGCGGGCGGACCGGCGGGCGGACCGGCGATTATTCCAGGGCTATTCCAGGGCCTGGCGGGTGACGGCGGACGGGGCGCGGCCGCCGAGCAGCCAGCCGGCCGCGGCGCCGACCAGCGGCATGCCGATCAACAGCAGTCCGACATCGGACCACGGCACGCCGCCGAACATCTGCGTCAGGCTGGAGTGCGCCCACGCCAGCGTCGCCAGGAAGGCGGCCACCGTGCCGAGGGCGGCGCCGAGCAGCGCGATCGCCCCGGTGGTGACGCCGGTCAGCGCCCGCCTGGTGCGGGCGGCCGCGCCTGTCGCGGTGAGCGTGCGCAGGTCGCTCGCTGTCCCGCCGCGGATCAGGCCGACGGTCATCGCCAGCACGCCGAGCGCGAGCAGGATGCCCCCGACGGTGGCGCCGTCGCTGATCTGCCCGAGGCTGAGCTGGCCGGACTTGGTCTCGATCGTGGTGCCGAGCGCGACCGCGGCCTGCCTGGCCGCGTTGATCTGCACCGGGGTGAGCGCGGACGGCGCCTGGAGGAGCCAGCCGACCGGGACGATCGTCTCGTGCAGCGCCCTGACCGCCTGCTCGGTGATCACCGTGTTCGGCACCGAGGTGCCGGCCGGCAGCTTGGTCACCTCCTGGATGACCGGGTTGAGAATGCACATTCCCGGGGGGCACGGGGCGCTCGGCGGCTGTGCGAGGTAGCTGCCGTTGACGAGCGCGAGATCCCCCGCCGACGGCAGCCCGGCGCGGACGGTGAGCACGTCGGCGGCCGGGTTGACCGAACCCGGGCTGATGCCGAACGCCTTGAGCAGCGCCGGGGTGGCCACGTATATCAGGCCGCTGAACCCCCGGCCGCGCAGCGCCACGATCCCGCCGTACTGGTTTTCCGTGGGCTGGCCGGGCGTGGGCACGCTGACGCTGACCGCCAGGTCGAGCTCGAGCGGGGCGGCCGCGTGCAGCTGGGCGGCGAGCGTGTCCGCCTCGTGGCCGGCCGCGGCCAGCTTGGCGGCCGGGGTGAACTGGCCCGGCTGGTACTGGGCCGGGTCGTTGCCCGGCGCGTAGAGGATGAGCTGGT
>JASHPP010000244.1 GCA_030038035.1 Trebonia sp. | reverse complement strand
AGCTTGCGGTTCAGGGTGTCGGCGATGGCCTCCTGCTCGGCCGTGGGATTGCCGAGGCCCTGCAGCACGAGCACATCCTTCACGTACTGCTGCTCGATCGTGGAACCGCCCTGGATCGGCTTGTGCTCCAGGTCGTTGACCAGCGCGCGCAGCGTGCCCTTGATGTCGAGCGCGCCGCGCTGCCAGAACCGGTCGTCCTCGATCGCCACGATCGCCTCGAGCATGTACGGGGAGATCTGGCCGTAGCTCACCGGCTGCCGGTCGATACCGGTGTACGTCATCCCCGGGCCGAGGTCGACGCCGTAGACGTACGTGATCAGGTTCCCCTCGCGGTCGTAGATCGCCGACCGCTGCGGCAGGCTCGAGGTGTTGAGCGTCAGCGTGGTGAACTTGTCGGCTGTGTTGCGCACCGCGATTCCCGTGGCCGCCACCACCGGGAGCACCATCGCGGCGGCGAGGACGCCGCCGAGCGCCGACATCAGGAGCAGGCGTCCGACAGCGCTCGTCTTCGTGACCGTCCAGTCGAGGAGCTGCACGGCTCATAGCGTACGCGGGCAGCCGTTGTACTACCGCCAGCACGCGCGGCATTACCGTCACAATGGGCAGACCACGAGCAACATATCGCCACTTCCGTAACACAGGGACTGTGTCCGCAACCGGAAAGTGACTACTCACACGGGTGTATATAGTCCATCAGGACTATCCAGGAAATGGCCATGGCGGGGTCTTGGCAGCTATGGCCTCGCTTCCGTAAGTTGCTTTGTCACGAACAGATAACCGTGACCGGGTGGCCGCACATCCGCACGGCAAGTAATTCCGACAACGCAGACCGTCCGGGCGCATGCGCGCTCGGCGATCAAGAGGAGTTGGGCACATGTGGATCACCGACTGGACCACACGCGCCGCCTGCAAGGGAACGGATCCTGACGAGCTGTTTGTCCAGGGTGCCGCCCAGAACCGCGCAAAGCTGATCTGCCGGGGCTGCCCGGTCAGGACCGAGTGCCTTGCGGACGCGCTCGACAACGGCATCGAGTTCGGTGTCTGGGGCGGAATGACCGAACGCGAGCGGCGCGCGCTTCTCCGCCGCAGGCCCGACGTGACATCGTGGCGCGAATTGCTCGAGCGGGCTCGTGACCGCTACGAGCGCCAGGGCATCGACGAGCTGGTCGCCAGCTGATTCGCCGGCCGTCCGGCCGGCCCGCGAGCTGGCAATCTGGCGATGACGCCAGCGTTCATGCAACCCCTGCTGTGCCAGAGCCCCCGCCCTCGAGCGGCGGGCCCATGGCGGCGCCGATGCTGCGCAGCCCGGCGAGATCGTGGACATCCGCCGGCAGAGCGGGCACTTCCAGCGTGGGAACGGCGGGGTGCGCTGACGTGAACGCGCCGGCCACCCGCCGCTCCCGCTCGCTGAGGCTCATGTGCGCGGCGTGCAGCCGCAGCGCGGCGGCCGCCACTGTCCAGCCATTGGCCTCGGCAGGAGCCACGGCATCGTTCTGGATGGTGTCAAGGGTCTCGGCGGCGGCAAGCGAGCGCGCGGCGCTCAGCCTGGTGCCGGGCGAGCGGTGCACCCGGTTCAGGACCAGGCCGGCCAGCGGCATGCGCTCCTCGTCCAGGCGCTCGACGAAATACGACGCCTCGCGCAGCGCGTCCGGCTCCGGTGCCGCCACCACGAGGAACGAAGTGCCAGGCGCCTGCAGCAGCCGGTAGGTAGCCTCCGCGCGCTCGCGGAACCCGCCGAACATCGTGTCGAGCGCGGTGACGAACGTCTGCGCGTCGCGGAGCACCTGCGCGCCGAGCAGCTTGGTGAGCGCGCCGGTCATCATCGAGAACCCCGCGTTCAGCACCTTGGTGAACGGCCGGGTCGCCTTGGCCGGGCTGGTGAGCACGCGGATCAGCCGCCCGTCGAGGAACCGGCCGAGGCGTTCGGGCGCGTCGAGGAAATCGAGCGCCGACCGGCTCGGCGGGGTGTCCACGACGATCAGGTCCCACTCGTTTGAGCGGCGAAGCTGGCCGAGCTTCTCCATCGCCATGTACTCCTGGGTGCCCGCGAAGCTGGACGACAGCGACTGGTAGAACGGGTTGGCGAGGATCTGCGCGGCCCGCACCGGGTCGGCGTGCGCCTCGACGATCTCGTCGAACGTGCGCTTCATGTCCAGCATCATCGCGTACAGGCTGCCACCGGCCGTCCGGTCGACGCCCTCGATCAGCCGCGGGGTGTTGTCCAGCGAGGTCAGCCCCATCGACTGGGCCAGCCGCCTGGCGGGGTCGACGGTGAGCACGCAGACCTGCCTGCCGCGTTCGGCGGCACGCAGCCCGATCGCCGCCGCCGCGGTGGTCTTCCCCACGCCGCCTGAGCCGCAGCAGACGATGATGCGCGTGCGCCGGTCATCGATGATCCGGTCCATGTCAAGCCGCGGGTTCACGCCGCCCCCTGGTCACGAAGCTCGGCGGCCAGCCGGTGCAGGGCGGCCAGGTCGATCCCCTCGGTGATCCTCGGCAGCTCGTAGATCGGCTGCCCGGCCGCCTCAAGTTCGGTGCGCTCGCGGTCCTGCAGCTCGACGTGCCTGGCGTGCTCGGCCAGTTCGTCCGCAAGTGCCGCGGCGAGCACGTCGGTTGTGTGCAGCCCGGCGGCGGCCAGCGCCTTCGCCATGCCGGGCACGTCCGGCGCGGCCTTCAGCTCCTCCCGGGTCAGCACGGCGGGCTGGGCCATGTTGATCACGACGCCGCCGACCTGCATCCCCGGCACGCCGCGAAGCTCCGCGATGCCGTCCAGTGCCTCCTGCACCGGCATCTCCTCCAGCGTCGACACGAAGTGCACGGCGGTCTGCGGAGACTTGATCACCCGGGCCACGGTGTCCGCGTGCGCGCGGATGGGGCCGACCTTCGCCAGGCCGGATACCTCCGCGGAGACGTTGAGGAACCGGCCCACCCGGCCGGTGGGCGGGGCGTCGAGCACGACGCTGTCATAGACGTACCCGCCACCCTGCTGCTTGCGCCGCGCCGCCTCTGTGGCCTTCCCGGTGACCAGCACGTCGGCCAGGCCGGGTGCGATCGTCGTCGCGAAGTCCACCAGGCCGAGCCTGGTCAGCACGTGACCCGCGCTGCGCATGTTGTAGAACATCTGCAGGTAGTCCAGGAGCGCGCCCTCAGGGTCGATCGCCAGCGCGTAGACGTCGCCGCCCGGATCGCGCCCGTCGTCCGCCTCGCCGGGGCCGATCGCGATCTTCCGCTCCTCGTACGGAAGCGGCGGCTGGTCGAAGAGCCGGGCGATGCCCTGCCGCCCCTCCGCCTCGATCAGCAGCACCTTCCTGCCGCTGTGCGCCAGGGCCAGTGCCAGGGCCGCCGCGACGGTCGTCTTGCCGGTGCCGCCCTTGCCCGTCACGACATGCAGCCGCACGCCGTCCCAGTCCGTGTCCCTCGCGGTCATGCCCCATATGCCCTTGGTCGTCTGCTACCGCCGCGCCGTTTCCTGCGCTCTAAGGGAGGCTATCGCCGCTCGGTGACCGGAACGTGCCAGCCCGCGACCCGGCTGCCGCCCCAAAAACCTTACGCGGCACGTTGCGGGCGTGTCTGATAGCGGTGGCGCCGACTAGGCTGGACAGCGAGCTCCTGTGGTTGCGTAAGGAGGCGATCTCACATGGCGGGGCTTGTCGTTGTCCTAGTGATCCTAGTAATTGCCGGGCTGATCGCCGCAGGGCGGTCAATCCGGGTCGTGCAGCAGTACGAGAAGGGCATTATCTACCGCTTCGGTAAGGTGCGACCCGAGGTGGTAGAGCCGGGTCTTACCCTGATGCGGCCGGTCGGTGACCGGATGCAGAAAGTCAACATGCAGATCGTCGCCATGGCGGTGCCCGCCCAGGAGGGCATTACCAGGGACAACGTGTCGGTCCGGGTGGACGCGGTGGTGTACTTCCGCGTGGTGGACCCGATCAAGGCCACGGTCAACGTGCAGGACTACCAGTTCGCCATCCTGCAGCAATCCCAGACCTCGCTGCGGTCGATCATCGGCCAGTCCGAGATGGACCAGTTGCTCGCCGAGCGGGAGACGGTGAACAGGGAACTGCGCCGGATCATCGACGAGCCGACCGAGGGTCCCTGGGGGATCCGGGTGGAGCGCGTGGAGATCAAGGACGTGTCCCTGCCGGAGGGCATGAAGCGGTCCATGTCCAGGCAGGCCGAGGCGGAACGCGAGCGCCGCGCCCGGATCATCACCGCCGACGGCGAGTACCAGGCGTCCAAGCGGCTGGCCGCGGCCGCCGCGGTGATGGCCAGGGACCCCGCCGCGCTGCAGCTGCGGCTGCTGCAGACGGTCGTCGAGGTCGCCGGCGAGAAGAACAGCACGCTGGTCATGCCGGTCCCGGTGGAGCTGCTGCGGTTCTTCGAGAAGATGACGCCGGGGTCGGCGGCGCCCGCGGTCGCGTCGTCCGGCGCCGACGAGGAGTCGTCCGACCTGGGCGACGACGAGGTAGCGGCCGCGGAGGCGGCCATCACGCACACCCCAGCTCCCGAACTCACCAGTACGGACGTGTCGCCTGTCCCGCAGGTGGAGGCCGCGGCCGAGACCATCCCCGGGCTGCCGCTGGGGAACGGGGCGGCGACTACGGCCGCGCGTTCGGATGCGTCCTGACGCCGGAGCGCTAGTCTTTGGCGCATGCAGAAGTGGGAGTACGTGACCGTGCCGCTGCTGGTGCACGCGACCAAGCAGATCCTGGACAACTGGGGCGACGAGGGATGGGAACTTGTCGCCCTGGTACCCGGCCCCAACCCCGAGCAGCTCATCGCTTACATGAAGCGGGAAAAGTCGTGACGACGGCGGCCGAGCGCCTCGCCGCCCTCGGGCTGGCGCTGCCGCCGGTGGCCGCTCCGGTTGCCGCCTACGTTCCGGCGGTCCGCACAGGCGACTACGTCTACACGTCCGGCCAGCTGCCCTTGGTGGACGGGAAGCTGCAGGCGACCGGCAAGGTGGGCGAGTCGGTCAGCCCGCAGGAGGCGGCGGGCCTGGCCCGGGTGTGCGCGCTCAACGCGCTCGCCGCCGCTGCCGAGGCCGCGGGCGGCCTGGCGGCGATCGCGCGGGCGGTCAAGGTGACCGGCTTCGTCGCCAGCGCGCCCGGCTTCACCGGGCAGGCGCAGGTCGTCAACGGCGCCAGCGAGTTGCTGATCGAGGTGCTCGGCGAGGCCGGCCGGCACGCCCGCAGCGCCGTTGGGATGGCCGTGCTGCCCCTTGACGCCCCCGTTGAGGTCGAGCTGATCGTCGAGGTCTGGCCGGGCGCCGGGTCCGGCGCCCCGCCTGGCGGCGAGGTGGCGTGAGGATACGGCTTGACGCGTCCGACGAGCGGCTGGCTGAGCGGATAACCGCGGTCACGGCCGGCCGGCTGACCCCCGTCGTGCCCAGGGACGCGGCGACGGTCATGGTGGTCCGCCCGGCGCCCGGCAGTGTCGAGGTGCTCATGCTGCGGCGGCCCGCCGCGATGGCCTTCGCCCCTGGCGCCCATGTCTTCCCCGGCGGGTCGGTCGACCCGGCCGACGGCGACCCGCGGATCGGCTGGGCAGGACCCGCGCCGGAGGAGTTCGGCAGGTGGCTGGGCGCCTCTCCCGGCCAGGCCCGCGCCCTGGTGTGCGCGGCGGTGCGCGAGACGTTCGAGGAGTCCGGCGTGCTCCTCGCGGGGCGTTCGTGGCCGGACGGGGACGTCTCGCCCGCGCGGGCCGATGAGCCGTCGCTGGCGGGCGACCGGGCGGCGCTCGCCGCCGGCCGCCTGACGTTCGCGGAGCTGCTCGCCAGGCACGGCCTCGTCATCCGCGCTGACCTGCTGACGCCATGGGCGCGGTGGATAACGCCAGAAGCCGAGCCGAGGCGCTTCGACGCCCGCTTTTTCGCCGCCGCGCTGCCGGAAGGGCAGCGTGCCTTCGGCCACCACGCCGAGGCGGACCGGCTCGCGTGGCTGCGGCCGGAGGCGGCGATCAGCGCCGCCAGGGCAGGCGAGATACTGCTGCTGCCGCCGACGGCGACCACCCTGAACGAGTTCGCCGCCTGCGGCGGCGTCGACCAGATCCTGGCGAGCCGCCGGGCTATCGCGCCGGTAAGCCCGCGTTTCGTGGTCGAGGAAGGACAGACCTGGCTGCTCATCCCCGACGAGGCCGGGTACCCGCTGTGAGCATCGACGGCTCGGGGACCGAGCGGGCCCGCTGCGTGCTCGCGCCAAACCCGTCACCGATGACGCTGGACGGCACCAACACCTGGGTCATCGCCGAGCCGGGATCGCCGTCCGCCGTGGTGGTCGATCCCGGTCCTGAGCACGAGGGGCATCTGCGCCGGGTGCTGGACGCCGCGCGTGCAGGCGGCCGGCGGGTGGCGCTTATCGTGCTGACGCACGGGCACCTCGACCACTCGGCGGGCGCCGCCGCGTTCGCCGCCATGACCGGCGCGCCGGTCATGGCGCTCGACCCCGCGCACCGGCTGGGCAGCGAGGGCCTGGCGGCGGGGGACGTGCTGACCGACGCCGGGTGCGAGCTGCGCGTGGTTGGAACGCCCGGGCATTCGGCCGACTCGGTCAGCCTGCTGCTCGACGCGGACAGCGCGCTGCTGACCGGGGACACCGTGCTGGGCCGCGGCACCACGGTGATCGCTCAGGACGGGGGACTGGCCGACTACCTGCGGACGCTCGACGAGCTCAGGGCCCTCGCCGCAAGTGCCGGGCTGCGTGTCCTGCTGCCCGGGCACGGGCCCGCGCTCACCGATCCGGCAGGCGTGCTTGACTACTACATCGCGCACCGCCAGGAGCGGCTTGACCAGATCCGGGCCGCCCTTGCCGCCGGTGCCCGCACCCCGGCCGAAATCGTGGCCGTGGTGTACGGGGACACCGATCCGGCGGTACGGGGCGCCGCCGAATCGTCGGTCCGCGCCCAGCTGGACTACCTTGCCCGGGGGGGCGACCCCCCGAACCCCCCGGCTGCGCGTTAACGGCGTACCTGCTTCGTGGTTTATCCCGAACCTTAGGTTTACCTGGGCCTTAGCGGGCGCGCTTGCGGAGGCGCTCGGCGTCGAGGATAAGCACGGAGCGCGCCGAGATCTGCAGCCAGCCCCTGGCCGCGAAGTCCGCAAGCGCCTTGTTCACGGTCTCGCGTGACGCGCCGACCAGCTGTGCGAGCTCCTCCTGCGTCAGATCGTGGTGCACGTGCAGACCGTCTGGCTCCTGCTGGCCAAAGCGCTCGGCAAGGTCGAGCAGGTTCTTGGCGACGCGGCCGGGGACGTCGGTGAAGACAAGGTCCGCCGTGACATCGTTGGCCCGGCGCAGCCGCTGCGCCAGCGCCCGGAGCATGTGCAGGGACACTTCCGGCCGCTCCCGCAGCAAGGAGATCAGCGCTTCGTTCTTGAGCGACGCTAGCAGCGCGTCGGTCACCGCGCTCGCGGAGGAGGTCCGCGGTCGCGGGTCGAACAGCGACAGCTCGCCAAACATCTCGCCCGGTCCGATCACGCTGAGCAGGTTCTCCCGCCCGTCCGCGGCGGCGCGGGTGAGCTTCATCTTGCCGTCAAGCACGACGTAAAGCGCGTCCCCGTCGTCACCTTCCATGAACAGGTGTTCGCCACGGGAAAGCTTCACCTCGGCCATCTGGCGCCGGAGTGCGCGAGCGCCTTCCTCGTCGAGTGCGTCGAACAGGGGCGCCCGCCTCAGCGCCCCCTCGGTGTCATCCACCGGTCCTCCTCGCTGCGTGCCTTGCCATTACCAAGTGTGAATCATGGGACGGGATGCTCGGTGCTCGGCAACCAAACTATTCCCGGGCGAGGAGGCCAGGCGCGCGGATCGTACGGCTCGCCGCTAATACTTGCCGCTTCGGGCATGTTTGTATGCGTTAGGCATGACATATCAGGGCAAATTACTCCGGAAAATGGTCGGAACACACACAAAGCTTAATGGGAGTGGCTGGTGTGACGAGAGTGCAAGCGTGCTTCCCGCGGTCCTCATGATCGCGCCGGGTCATCGTAGGCGGCAGCGGCCGTGGCGGCCTCTCCCGACCGCGGCCGGCGCCCGGTGCGCGCGGCGGGACAGCAGAGGCGGATTTCCCGGTGACCGGCGTAGGCGTCTGGTCACCTAAAGTTTCACCGATGTTGGTTGCGCCGGCGCTCCCGCCGACCATCGTTACGCGTAACATTGCGTGATGGCGGAGATGAGGGCATGCGAGCGCTGCGGCACGGCGTTCGAGCCGAAGCGGGAGCACGCCAGGTTCTGTTCGGCGCGCTGCCGGGTGGCGTGGAACCGGGAGAACTGGAACCGGGTGAACCCGCACCAGCAGCGGTGGGGCAGCGAGAACTGGGCGGAAGGGGCCAGTGAGCGGCGGTCAGAGGCCAGCGCTCTCGGCTGGGCCATTATCGCCATGCGCGATACCACCGAGCGGCTAGGCAAGGTCAGGGCCAGTGACCGGCCGCAGGCGTTCGCGGTGATCGGCGAGGCGGTCTGGTGGGTGACCATCGTCGACGCCACCCTTTTCAGGTACCATCCGGAGGCTTACGAAGACACCCTGGCCGGGCTGCCGGCCGCGGAGCGGCGGCTGACCGAGGGCACGTTCACGGGGCTGCGCTTCGTCAGGAACAGGATGGGCTACTACGCCGATCACGCCGACTTCATCCAGCCAAGGCGGGCCGAAGACGCGGCGGGAGCCGACTGGACGCCGATCAGCGAGTGGACCTGGCAGTCACTCCCGCTGCCCACGGTGGAATCTCTGCCGCCCCGCGGACAGGAGTGGGAGATGAGCCGCTACAAGGCCTATCAGGACCACCTCGCCCGCCGCACCATCGGGATGGCCTTTGACCGCGCCGCGGCCTTCCTGACGCTGGCGGCGCGGACCGCCGAGGGGGCCGGCAGGCCCGGCACCCCTGGCCGCTAGCTAGTTCAGGTCAGGGCGGTTGTCCGGCCTATCCGGCCGCCGAGGTTGTCAGGTCGCACTGCATCAGCACCGTGTCGACCCATCGGCCGTGCTTGAATCCCACGCTTGCGAGCCTGCCAGCGTCGGTGAACCCGCAGGCACGGTGCAGCGCCGCGGACGCACCCTCGCCGTTGTCCGCGATGACCGCGATGACCTGCCGCGCGCCCGCCCGCGCGCACCGCTGCAGCAGCGCGGACAGCAGCGGCCGGCCAAGGCCCTTCCCCGTCCATTCAGGTGCCAGGTAGACCGAGTCCTCCACCGTGTGCCGGTACGCGGGCTTGGGCCGCCACGGGCTCGCGTACGCGTACCCGGCAACCCCCGCACCGGTCTCGGCCGCCAGGAACGGCAGCGCGAGCTCCCGCAGGCCGGCCAGCTTGCGCTCCCAGTCACGCACGGTCGGCGGCGTCTCCTCGAACGTCGCCACGCTGTGCGTCACGTAGTGGGCGAAGATGCCGGCGATCGCGGCGAGGTCGTCTGGTCCGGCGGCCCGGACCCGTACCTGCCCGGGGGTTAGCGACACACCCTGAGGGTATGTGCGCGGTCAAGCGGCACGAGGCGCCTGGGATGAGGGCGAATACCGATATTTCCTGAAATTCCGTTCAGAAATAGTTTCATCCCGTGTATTGCCAGCTACGCGGGGTTATGTAACGATCGATGTAGGGGCCGATAGGCGTGGTTCCCGTTGAAAGGTTCCTGGCATGTTCATGGCCCGGCAGAAGCCGCCGGAGCGCAGACGGCAAGCGCGCAAGGCGTCACGCCGTGGCACGCTGGAGCGTCGGTACCACTTTCACCTCGGTGAGGCGATTCGCGCTGCGCTCGAGGGAAGCCACGACAAGGCCGCGACCCACTCAGGGACCGCGCTGTCGATAAGCAGGGAGCTGCGCGCCGCCGCCCGCGATCCCGCGTGGCACCGGGCAGAGCTTGCCGCCGCGCTGTCCAACCACGCGCGGTACGGCGCCACCCCCGTGCACGCCATCGCGCTGCTTACCGAGTCCGCGGGCCACTACGCCGCGCTCGCGCGGGCCGACGCGGCCTCCTACGAAGTGCCGCGGATCGACGTGCTCACCCGGGTCGCCCTCGCGCACGACACGTCCGGCAACACCAAGGACGCGATCAGGCTGCTCCGCGAGGTCGTCCGCATGTACCTGCGCGCACCCGCGGCGGACCCGGCCGAACGGGACCTCGGGCTGGCCCGCGCCAAGTTCCACCTGGGCCGCTGCCTGCTGAAGACCGGCGCGGAAGCCGACGGGCTTGCCGAAACCGACGCTGGGCTGGCCCTCGCCGACCGTGCCCTGGAACGGCTCCACCTCGCTGTGCGGGGGCCCGGCTGGCTCAGCACCGCCCCGCGGTACGTGCAGCTCGCCGTGCCCGACTGGGCGGCGGCCGCCGTGCGCGCGATGACGCTGCACGCCGACGCCGGCCGGTGGGAGAGCGCCGCCGCCGCGGCCAGCACCGCCGTCTGGCTGTCCGGCGGCCTGGCCTGGTTTGGCGGCGACGCCCTGCGCGAGGCGCACGAGGCCATCCGCGCCCGGGCCGGCGCGATCTGGGCACACATCGAGTGCCCGCAGCACAGGGCGGCCGGATAGCGGGCCTGACTACGGCTCCCCGGCCTCGATAAAGTCGATGAAGCGCTTGCGCGAGCGCTCGACCTCCGCCGCGGCGGCCGCGCGGCCGGCCCAGCGGGCGGCTTCCACGGACTTGCCAGGCTCAAGGTCCTTGTAGACCTCGAAGAAGTGCTGGATCTCCAGCCGGTCAAACTCGGGCACGTCCTCGATGTCGCGCAGGTGCTCCGCCCTCGGGTCGTGCGCGGGCACGCAGAGGATCTTCTCGTCGGGCCCCTTCTCGTCCCTCATCAGGAACATGCCGATGACCCGCGCCGTGATCAGGCAGCCGGGGAAGGTCGGCTCCTCGAGCAGCACGAGCGCGTCAAGAGGGTCGCCGTCCCCGCCCAGGGTCTCCTCGATGAACCCGTAGTCCGCCGGGTACCTGGTCGCGGTGAAGAGCATGCGGTCAAGCCTGATCCGGCCGGTCTCGTGGTCAATCTCGTACTTGTTGCGCTGGCCCTTGGGGATCTCGATGACTACTTCGACGTCCATGTTCGCTCCGCCCGACGGCTACGGCCTCTTCCCATTGTCGCCGGTCAGCCGGACGCGGCGGGATGGCGGGCCGGCGAGCCGGGGGTGGGCCTAAGCTATGCACACCTCAACCCGCGAAAGGTAAGCCCGTGCGCCGTACCCGGATCACGGCCCTGGCAACGCTCGCGATGCTGAACATGTTCACGCTCGCTGCCGGGGTCAGTGTGGCGCGCATGCTGCCTCCCCGGCTCGCCGCGCTGCACATCCCGGTCGCCGCGTCCCGGCCCCTGGTGCGGGCCGGGACGGTGCTGACCCCGGTGCCTGTCCCCGCGGGGAGCGGAGCGGCCAGCACGGCCGTTGACCTGCCCGCGCTGCCCACCGCCTCGGGGCTGTCCGCCGTGGTCGCCGCCATGCTGCCGGCCGCGGACGTGGGCCCGCAGCTCGGGGTCGAGGTCGCGGACGCGGCGACCGGCGACGTGCTGTACGACGACGACGCCGAAGTGCTCGCCACGCCCGCGTCCACCACGAAGCTGGCGACCGCGGTCACCGCGCTCGCGCTGCTCGGGCCCGACGCGAGGTTCAGCACCACCGTGCGCCAGGTGAGCGGCGGCATCGTCCTCGTCGGCGGCGGGGACCCCACCCTCGCCGTGCACGCGTACCCCGCCTCCGATTACCCGCACCCCGCCACGCTGGCCGCGCTCGCGGCCGCCACCGCACGGGCCCTGAAGGCCGAAGGGCACAGGTCCGTGCGGCTGGGCTATGACACCTCGCTCTACAGCGGGCCCGACATGGCGCCGGGGTGGACGTACGGCGACGTGTACTCGGGGAACGTGACCCCGATCGTCTCCCTCGAGGCCGACCAGGGGCGGCTCACGCCGGCCGGCACGCTGCAGGACTCCGACGACCCGGTCAACTACAGCCCGCGGACAACGGACCCGGCCGGCCTGACCGCGGCGGCCTTCGCCACCCTGCTCGGACAGCACGGGATCACGGTGAGCAGCGGCCCGTCGCCGTCGGTCGCGCCGGCCGGCGCGCCGCTGCTCGCCAGCGTGAGCTCGCCGACGCTGTCCCAGATCGTGGAGCAGATGTTGCAGGAGAGCAACAACGTGATCGCCGAGAACCTGGCGCGGCACGTGGCGATCGCGATGGGCATGCCCGCGACGTTCGCCGGCGCGGCGGCGGCGGTGATGACCGAACTGCGGCGGCTGGGCGTGAGCACGCCGATCAGCCTGGTGGACGGCAGCGGCCTGTCACCGCAGGACGGGATCGCCCCGGAGACGCTGGTGCGGATCCTCGAGGTCGCCGCGGACACACCGCGGCTGCGGTCGGTGATCACCGGGCTGCCGGTGGCCGGGTTCACCGGGACGCTGTCGGCGGGGGACAGCGTGTTCGGCGGGATCGGCGGCGCCGCGCGGGGGGTGGTGCGGGCCAAGACCGGCAACCTCTCCACGGTCGCCGCCCTCGCCGGCCTGGTCTATGACAGCAGCGGCAGCCTGCTGATCTTCGCGATCATGGCGCCGCAGGTGCCTGGCGCCGGCCTGCTGACGGCCGCCGCGCAGGCGATCGACGCGGCGGCGGCCGCGTTCGCCGGGTGCGGCTGCCGCTAGTTGCCGCGCCCTTCGTCCCACTAGGCCCGGCCAGCACGTACGGTAGGACTGTGAGCAGCGCACAGATGATCAACTGGGACCTGGCGATCTCCACCGGCGTCCGGTTCGCCCGCCAGGGGCCGCAGGTCAGCCTCGCCGATGCCCGTGCCGTCGTGGCGGAGCTGCGCGGCCTTACCGCCGTGGTGCAGCAGCCGGTCCTCGAGGTCACCGGGCTGACAAGCAAGGGATCGGCCGGACCGGTCGCCGTGGTGGACCGCCCCGGATGGATAAGGGCGAACGTGGGCGGGTTCCGTGTCGTCCTTGAGCCGCTGGCGGAAAAGCTCGCCGAGCGCGGCAACGCCGTGCCAGGGGCCGGCTCGGTGCTCGGCTCGGTCGGGTCGCGGGTCACCGGCGTCCAGGCGGGCCTCATCCTCGCGTACCTGTCCGCGCGGGTGCTCGGCCAGTACGAGCTGTTCCTGCCGCCGGCCGAGGGCGGCACCCCCAAGCCCGCGAACGGGACATCGGCGAACGGGACGTCCGCGCAGGACGCGGCACAGGGCGTCGGCCGGCTCACCCTGGTCGCGCCGAACATCGTGATGGTCGAGCGCGAGCTCGGTGTCGACCCGCACGACTTCCGGCGGTGGGTGTGCCTGCACGAGGAGACACACCGGGTGCAGTTCACGTCGGTGCCCTGGCTGCGCGGTTACGTGCAGGGCATGATGACGGAGTTCCTGCTCGCGTCCGACCTGGACCCCGGCGCGATCGTGGACCGGCTGCGGTCCGCGGCGGGCGCGGTCGCCGGCGCGGTGCGCGGCGGCGACGGCGAGTCGCTCATCGAGGCGATGCAGACCCCGGCGCAGCGCGCGCTGCTGGACAAGCTCACCGCCGTGATGACGCTCGTCGAGGGACACGGCGACTACGTGATGGACGCGGTCGGCCCGCAGGTGGTGCCCTCGGTCGCCGAGATCAGGGAGCGGTTCAACGCCCGGCGGGGCTCGGCGGGCCGGGCGGAGCAGATCCTGCGGCGGATCCTCGGCATCGACCTGAAGATCCGCCAGTACGCGGAGGGATCGCGGTTCGTCGCCGCGGTGGTCGAAGAGGCCGGGATGGCGGTTTTCAACAAGGTCTGGACGTCGCCGGAGACGCTGCCCACCCGCGCCGAGCTGTCCAGTCCCGCCGACTGGCTGGCCCGGGTTGGCTGACGGACCCGATTTCCCCGGCACGGCGGGCGGCTGACGTGGGCCCGGCCCCCGCCGTCGCGGCGGTCCGCAACGCGGTGCGCGCCTGCGTGGGCGATCTGCCGCCAGGCGACCTGGTGCTCGCCGCCTGCTCGGGAGGGGCGGACTCGCTCGCGCTCGCCGCGGCGCTGGCATTCGTCGCGCCGCGGGCAGGACTTCGCGCGGGCGGCGTGACCGTCGACCACGGGCTGCAGGATGGTTCCGCCGGCCGGGCGGCGGACGTGGTGGCGGTGCTTTCCCGGCTCGGCCTTGATCCCGTGCGCGGCGCCGCCGTCACCGTCGGCGGCGCGGGCGGCCCTGAGGCGGCGGCGCGCGCCGCCAGGTACGAGGCGCTCACCCAGGTGGCGCGGGAGACGGGCGCGGCCGCGGTGCTGCTCGGCCACACGCTTGACGACCAGGCGGAGACCGTGCTGCTCGGCCTTGCCCGCGGGTCAGGGCCGAGGTCCCTGGCCGGGATGCCGCCGCGCCGCGGCGTGTTCCGGCGCCCGCTGCTCGGCCTGCGGCGGTCGGTCACGGTCGCGGCGTGTGAGGCGCTCGGGCTGCGCGCGTGGGCAGACCCGCACAACGCCGACCGCCGGTTCACCCGGGTGCGGGTCCGGCTCGACGCGCTGCCCGCCCTCGAGGCCGCGCTCGGGCCGGGGGTCGCCGAGGCCCTTGCCCGCACCGCCGATCAGCTGCGCGCCGACGCGGAGATCCTTGAGGACATTTCTTCCGAACGGTCCCGTGGCGACTCTCCGCTGTCCGCCTCCTCCCTGGCGGGGATGCCGTCCGCGGTGCGCGCCCGCGTGCTGCGCTCGGCGGCCGTCGCGGCGGGCTGCCCGCCGGGCGCGCTCACCGCGGGGCACGTGGCCCGGCTGTGCGAGCTGGTGACCGACTGGCACGGGCAGCGCTGGGTCGACCTGCCGGGCGGCGTCCGTGCCGCCCGCAGGGACGGAGAGTTGTTTTTCGCGGCGGCCACGGGGATCGTTGACGTGACCGGCGCCGCGACCGGGCCCGGCCGCGGCGCGGGCTACCCGTCGACAGCAGAAGGAGCGGAGCATGGAGGCTGCGGACATGGGGCCCGCGCTGAAAGAGGTGCTGATCACGTCCGAGCAGCTCAGCAAGAGGACCGCTGAGCTCGCCGCGCAGATCGACGCCGATTACGCCGACCGTGACCTGCTGCTCGTCGGGGTGCTCAAAGGGGCGGTCATGGTGATGGCGGACCTTGCCCGCGCGATGCACCTGCCCGTCGAGATGGACTGGATGGCGGTCTCGTCCTACGGGTCGGGCACGAAGTCGTCCGGCGTGGTCCGCATACTCAAGGACCTGGACACCGACATCAGCCGCAGGCACGTGCTTATCGTCGAGGACATCGTCGACTCGGGGCTGACGCTGTCCTGGCTCGTCCGCAACCTGCGGTCGCGCGACCCCGCGTCCGTCGCGGTGTGCACGATGCTGCGCAAACCCTCCTCCGCGCAGATAGACGTCGAGGTCGCCTACACCGGATTCGACGTGCCTGACGAGTTCGTGGTTGGGTACGGACTCGACTATGCCGAGCGTTACCGCAACCTGCCGTTCATCGGGACCCTGGCGCCCGACGCCCTGCGTGCCCAGGGGGCGGCCCCCCGAACCCCCGATGGCGGCGGGGGGAACACATCTCGCGGGCGGTAGCGTTGATGTACCGTCAGGTATTCCTTATGCGTTGTGCCCGGCCGGCGCAGCCGGCCGGCAGTGCGGGGCAGGCATGGTCAGTGCCGCCGGTGGTCGGCGGGACGTGAGGCTGGTCAGGAGGGAACGGCCCTAAGCCGAGGGGGTCGCTCGCAATGGAATTGAAGCGCTATTTCCGCGGACCGCTACTGCTGGTACTGCTTGCGGTGCTGGTCATCACGATCACGCTTGGCTGGGCGAATTCCGGTAGCTCTTACCAGAACGAGGACACCGGGTACGTCGTGCAGCTCATCGAGCACGGCAAGGTGAAGTCCGCCGTGCTCACCGACAAGAACCAGACGATTCAGATCACCACGAAGAGCGGCCAGCAGTACCAGTCCGACTGGATCACCGGGCAGGGACAGCAGCTGCAGGAGCTGCTCCAGAAGGAGTACGACGCTGGCGAGCTCCCCGGCGGCTACAACGTGCAGATCCCCAAGTCGAGCGCGCTGCTCAGCTTGCTTGAGACGTTCATCCCCTACCTGATCATCGCGCTGTTCTTCTTCTTCCTGCTGACTCAGATGCAGGGCGGCGGGTCGCGCGTGATGAATTTCGGCAAGTCGCGCGCCAAGCTGATCACCAAGGACACGCCGAAGACCACGTTCGCCGACGTGGCCGGCGCCGACGAGGCCATCGAGGAGCTGCAGGAGATCAAGGAGTTCCTGCAGAACCCGGCGAAATTCCAGGCGATCGGCGCGAAGATCCCCAAGGGCGTGCTGCTGTACGGCCCGCCGGGCACCGGCAAGACCCTGCTCGCCCGCGCCGTGGCCGGCGAGGCCGGCGTGCCGTTCTATTCGATCTCCGGCTCGGACTTCGTGGAGATGTTCGTCGGCGTCGGCGCCTCCCGGGTGCGCGACCTGTTCGAGCAGGCAAAGGCGAACGCCCCGGCGATCGTGTTCGTCGACGAGATCGACGCCGTGGGCCGGCACCGCGGCGCGGGACTCGGCGGCGGGCACGACGAGCGCGAGCAGACGCTCAACCAGATGCTTGTCGAGCTCGACGGCTTCGACACCAAGGGCGGCGTGATCGTGATCGCCGCCACGAACCGGCCGGACATCCTCGACCCCGCACTGCTGCGCCCCGGCCGGTTCGACCGGCAAATCGTCGTGGCCCAGCCGGACCTCGCGGGCCGCAGGGGCATCCTGAAGGTGCACGCGCGCGGCAAGCCGATCGCGTCCGACGCCGACCTGGACGTGATCGCGCGCCGGACGCCCGGCTTCACCGGCGCAGACCTTGCCAACGTGATCAACGAAGCGGCGCTGCTGACCGCGCGCGGCAACGGCAAGCAGATCCACATGGCCGCGCTCGAGGAGGCCATCGACCGGGTCATGGCAGGACCCGAGCGCAAGAGCGTGCTGCTGTCGGAGGCGGAGCGGAAGCTGATCGCCTACCACGAGGGCGGGCACGCCCTGGTGGGGCACGCGATGCCGCACGCCGACCCGGTGCACAAGGTGACGATCATCCCGCGCGGCCGGGCGCTCGGCTACACGCAGGCGCTGCCGACCGAAGACAAGTTCCTCGTCACCCGGGCCGAGATGCAGGACCAGCTCGCGATGCTGCTCGGCGGCCGCACGGCCGAGGAGCTGATCTTCCACGAGCCGACGAGCGGCGCCGCCAACGACATCGAGAAGGCCACGCAGGTCGCCCGCAACATGGTCACCGAGTTCGGCATGAGCGAGCGGCTCGGCGCCAGGAAGTTCGGCAGCGGTGACGGCGAGCCGTTCATCGGCAGGGACATGTCGCACAGCCGGGACTACTCCGAGGAGATCGCGTCCGCGATCGACGAGGAGATCCGGCGGCTGATCGAGGCCGCGCACGACGAGGCGTGGGAGGTGCTCGTGGAGTACCGCGACGTGCTCGACGCGCTGGTGCTGCGGCTCCTTGACAGGGAGACCGTCTCCCGCAAGGAGGTCATCGAGATCTTCGCCCCGGTCGAGAAGCGCCCAGCCCGCGGCAGCTACACCGGGTACGGGAAGCGGCTGCCGTCGGATCGCCCGCCGGTCCTTTCGCCAAAGGAACTCGCGCTCGCGGCGAGCTCCGCGCTCGGCCCCGACGGCGCGAACGGCGCCGGCAGGCAGGCGCTTGGATTCGGTGTCGACGGGGCAGCGGCCGGCGATGACAACGCCTGAGGCCCGCCCTGGTGACCGGCTTGACCTGACGAGCGAACCGGACGGCGGACTTCCCGAACCTCCCGGCCCGCCGCCGGTCGATCAGCCGCGCATCGAGCGCGCGGTCAGGGAGATCCTGCTCGCCATCGGCGAGGACCCGGAGCGGGACGGGCTGCTGGACACCCCGGCCCGGGTCGCCAGGATGTACGCCGAGCAGTTCGTCGGCATGCGGCAGCGGCCCGAGGACGTGCTCACCACCGTCTTCGACGCCGAGCACGACGAGATCGTGCTCGTGCGTGACATCGAGATGTACAGCATGTGCGAACACCACCTGGTGCCCTTCTTCGGCAAGGCGCACATCGGGTACATCCCGAACGCCAAGGGTGAGATCACCGGCCTGTCCAAGCTCGCGCGGCTTGTCGACCTGTACGCCAGGCGGCCGCAAGTGCAGGAGCGGCTGACCTGCCAGGTGGCGGAGGCGCTCATGCGCATCATCGAGCCCAGGGGCGTGATCGTGGTGATCGAGGCCGAGCACCTGTGCATGTCCATGCGCGGTGTCCGCAAGCCAGGCGCCAAGACCGTCACGTCGGCGGTCCGCGGCATCTTCCGCGACCAGACGCGGACTCGCGCGGAAGCGATGAGCCTGCTGTTCGGACACCGCTGAACCCCTCGCCCACTACGCACGTATGCACTAGTGAGCGCACGGCGTTCTCGGGGGTTTCAGGTTCTTTAGCGGGGGCAGCGAAAGCCCGCAGAATTTCGCTCGCCGAAAACGGTCCCGCGTGCGTCTAACAAAATGGCCGGCTGTGTTTACACAGTCGTTAGCCCGGTGGCTTGCCGTTGGAGGTACGGTGTCTAGGGGACGTGTGATGGGGGCGCTGACCGCCCGGCGCGTTGTGCGCACAAGCTACCGCGGGGGTATGAAAATCTTCAGCAGATCACGGTTGCTGCACGAGGCGGGCTTGTCATGAGTACGCTGCTGCTCCGTGATCCGGGGCCTGACAAGAGACTTGAGATGAGCGAGAGCAACTCAGCCGATCCCGCGGATCGGCGAGGCAAAGCCGGTTCGCCGGCGCGCAAGTCCGTGCGGCGCCGGGCCTGGATCCCGGGCGTCGCGGCGCTGGTCTGCCTGCTGATCGGCCTTTCCGACGTGCTGGCCATCTTCAACCCCGCCTTGCACGAGAAGTTCCACAAGCTCAACGCGTTCGTGCCGGGCACGCTGACCAACGTCACGCGCAGCGCCGACGTGATCATCGGCCTGATGCTGCTGGTGCTCTCGCACGGGCTGCGGCGGCGCAAGCGCCGCGCCTGGCAGGCGGTGCTCGCCCTGCTCGTGTTCGACATCGTCATCCACTTCATGCACGGGCTCATGAACGCGCCGCGCGTCTACTCGGCCTTCGTGGCCATCGTGCTGCTGGCCGCGCTGCTGTACTTCCACGACGAGTTCTACGCCGTGGGCGACCCGCGCACCCGGTGGAACGCGCTGCGCGTCTTCCTGGTGCTTGCCGCGGCCGACCTCGCGATCGGGCTCGGCTATATCGCCATGGGCGGGCTGGCAGGCAGCTACCCGGTCGCGGTGCGGGTGCAGGACGTGGTGTACGAGCTGGTCGGGGTGTACGGGCCGGTGCAGTGGGTCTCCGCCGGCCGCGCCGACCTGTACCACCTGCTGACAAGCCTGCTCGGCGTGTTCACGCTCGTCGTCACCGTGTACCTGTTCCTGCGCCCGGCGCAGCCGCGGGCCCGCCTCGGCACGGCCGACGCGGGCCGGATCAGGGCCCTGCTCGACCGGCACGGCGACCGCGACTCGCTCGGCTACTTCGCGCTGCGCAACGACAAGAGCGTGATCTGGTCCCCGTCGGGCAAGGCGTGCGTGTGCTACCGGGTCGTCTCTGGCGTGATGCTCGCGGCGGGCGACCCGATCGGTGACCCGGAGGCGTGGCCAGGCGCCATCGCGGAGTTCCTCGCGGTGGCCGCCCAGCACGCGTGGCGTCCCGCGGTCATGGGCTGCAGCGAGCTCGGCGCCGAGGTGTGGTGCAGGGAAGGGGACCTGACCGCACTCGAGCTTGGCGATGAGGCGGTCCTGAACGTGGCGGACTTCAGCCTTTCCGGCCGCCAGATGCGCAACGTCCGGCAGATGGTCAACCGGGTGGCCAAGAACGGGTACGCCGCCGAGGTCCGCCGTATCCGGGACATCCCGCAGGCGGAACTGGACCGGATCGTCAAGATGGCCGACTCCTGGCTGGGCGGGCACACCGAGCGGGGCTTTTCCATGGCGCTCGGCCGGCTCGGCGGCGCCGGCGACGACGACTGCGTCATGGTGACCGCGAAGGAGAACGGCGTGCTGCGCGCCGTCCTGCACTTCGTCCCCTGGGGGGCCGACGGCCTGTCGCTCGACCTGATGCGGCGCGACCGGACCGCGCAGCCCGGCCTGAACGACTACCTGATCGTCGAGGCGATCAAGGCCGCGCCCGAGCTCGGCGTCAAGCGCATGTCGCTGAACTTCGCCATGTTCCGCTCGGCGCTCGAGCGCGGTGAGCGGATCGGCGCCGGCCCCGTGACCAAGGCGTGGCGGTCGCTGCTCGTCTTCATGTCCCGCTGGTTCCAGATCGAGTCGCTGTACAAGTTCAACGCGAAGTTCTGCCCAGTCTGGGAGCCGCGGTTCTTCGTGTTCCCCGGCGGCAGGGACGCGCCGCGCATCGCGCTCGCGGCACTGGAGGCCGAGGCGTTCCTCGTCTGGCCGAAGCTCGAAGTCAAGCGGTACGCCAGGCGGCTGGCCCGCGGGCTGGGCCTGCGCAGGCTCAGCCGCCGGGCGCGCGCGACCGTGCGCCGGTCGCCGTCGTCCCTGGCGCAGGGCTAGGGGACATGGCGGGTTTGCCTGGCCTGTCGGGGACGCCGGCCGCTGGCCGCTGCCTCGTGATGGGCGTGGTTAACGTGACGCCCGACTCCTTCTCCGATGGCGGCCAGTGGTATGGCGCGGCGGCCGCGATCGGGCACGGCCTGGACCTGGTCGCCGCCGGGGCCGACATCGTCGACGTTGGCGGCGAGTCCACCAGGCCCGGGGCGCAGCGCGTCTCGGCGGAGGAGGAGCTGCGCCGGGTGCGGCCGGTGATAACCGAGCTGGTCAAGGCCGGGGTAGTGGTGAGCGTGGACACGATGCGCGCCCAGGTGGCCGAGTTCGCGCTCGAGGCAGGGGTCAGCCTGGTCAACGACGTGAGCGGCGGGCTCGCCGATCCGCATATGCCACGGCTGGTGGCGAAGGCCGGGGTTCCCTACGTCGTGATGCACTGGCGGGGCCACAGTCACGACATGGACAAACGCGCCGTCTTCCAGGACGTGGTCGTAGAGGTGCGCGACGAGCTGGCGCAGCGGATCGACGCGGTGACCGCCGAGGGCGTCGACCCCTCGACGATCGTGCTTGACCCAGGGCTCGGCTTCAGCAAGCTGCCCGGCTGGCAAGGCCCGGACGCCCACAACTGGGAGCTGCTCGTCAGCCTGCGGGAGGTCGCGCACATCGGCGGCCGCGACTTTCCCGTGCTGGTCGGCGCGTCCCGCAAGCGCCACCTCGGCACCCTCCTCGCGGCGCCGGACGGCACCCCGCGGCCGTTTACCGAGACCGACGACGCCACCGCCGCGGTCACGGCGCTCGCCGCGGCCGGAGGCGCCTGGTGCGTGCGGGTGCACCGCGTCCCCGCGAACGCCGACGCGGTCCGGGTAGCCGCCGCCTGGCGCGCGGCGGCGGCGGCGCGCGCGCAGCGGCGACAGTGAGACCGGCTGCCCGGTCGGTTGTGCTCGCTCTCGGCAGTAACCTCGGAGCCAGGCGGGACATCCTGCAAGGAGCCGTGGATGCCATCGCCGGGATACCGGAGGTGCAGGTGATCGCGGTGTCGCCGGTCTACGAGACGGTCCCCGTCGGCGGGCCCCCGCAGCCGGACTACCTGAACGCCGTGCTGCTGGCGCGCACGACCCTGCCCTCGCGCGCGCTGCTCGGGTACCTGCACGAGATCGAGGCCGCTTACCGCCGGGTGCGCGAGGTGCGCTGGGGACCGCGCACGCTCGACATCGACATCATCACCGTGGACGGTGAGGCGAGCACGGATCCGGAGCTGACGCTGCCGCACCCGCGCGCGCATGAGCGCGCGTTCGTGCTCGCCCCGTGGCACGACGTGGACCCGGACGCGGTGCTGCCCGGCCACGGTCCCGTAGCGACCCTGCTCGCCGCCGCAGACACCTCCGGCGTCCGCCGCGCCGAGCCGAGGCTGACTGTCCCGCCGGGGGACACGTGAAACCCACCAGGGGGCGGACGCTGCTGCTCGTGGGCGTCGTCGCCGTCGGCGTGACCTGGGCGCTGCTGACCGTCGTTTACAGCAAGCTGCCGCCGCTCACCTGGACCGGCGTGCCCGCCCTGCTGATCGCGGCGGGCGCGGAAGCCTGGACCGGCCACGACCTGCAGGCCCGCATCCACGGGCGCCCCGGCGCCAAGCCCGTGCCGCCGCTGTTCGTCGCGCGGATGGTCGCGCTGGCCAAGGCCAGCTCGCTGGCCGCCGCGCTGTTCGCCGGGGTGTCCGCCGGCTTCGTCGGCTACCTGTCGGGGATGCTGAACGCGACCACCCCGCGCAACGACCTCATCACGGCCAGCGTGTCCTTCGGCTCGTCCCTGGTGCTTCTCGCGGCCGCCCTGTTCCTTGAGTACTGCTGCCGCGTCCCCAAGAACCCGAACCAGGACAAGGACGACGAGCCTGCCCCGCCCCGCCCGTCCCCCTTCCACAACTGATGGGAGAGCTGGTTCGCGCGATAGCCAGAGTGGCTGGAAACGAGACTCCGGCGTAGCCACCAATCGGGCCATTGGCGTATCTGGCCCGAATAGATTGGGCCATTGCCGCCAATGGCCCAATCGCCGCCCGCGGTCGCGCGGGCACGGCTCACCCGCGGGAATCCAGCCCACGGCAGGGTGACTATCCTTGGCAGCGCATTAGCCAGTGAAGGGGGCTGTCCGGTACCTGTGGAGACTGGAACAAGCGAACATCCCGCCCGGCTTCGGGTAGGCGTGATCGGGCCGGGGCGCGCGGGAACGGCGCTCGCGCGGGCGCTCGCGCGGGCCGGCCACCGGGTGACCGCGGCCACGGCGGTCTCCGCGGCGTCCACGCAGCGGGTCCGCGAGTACTTCCCGCGCGCCCGGCTCACCGATCCGGCGGGCGTCCTCCACGACGCGGACCTGGTGCTGCTGACCGTGCCTGACGACGTGCTGCCCGGACTCGTCGCGGGGCTCGCCGCGACCGGGGCCCCGGTCGCGGGCCGGCTGCTCGCCCACGCGAGCGGAGCCCATGGCATCCGGGTGCTCGACCCCGCCACCAGGGACGGCGCGCTGCCGCTCGCGCTGCACCCGGTGATGACGTTCACCGGGCGGGATGACGACGTGGACCGGATCAAGGGCGTCAGCTTCGGCGTCACCGCCCCGGATCAGCTCAGGCCCGCCGCCGAGGCGCTGGTCATCGAGATGGGCGGCGAGCCGGTGTTCATCGCCGAGGAGAACCGGGCCCTGTACCACGCCGCGCTCGCGTTCGCGGCCAACCACATCGTCACGCTCGTGGCCCAGGCGGCGGACCTGCTCCGCGCGGCCGGCGCCGACAACCCGAACAGGATGCTCGGACCGCTGCTCGGCGCCGCCCTCGACAACGCGCTGCGGTTCGGCGACGCCGGCCTTACCGGACCGGTCGCCCGCGGCGACGAGGGCACCGTGGCCGCCCACGTGGCGGCCATCAAGAGCGCAGAGCCAGGCGCGCTCGGCGCCTACCTGGCGCTGGCGCGGCTGACCGCCGACCGGGCGCTCGCGGCGGGCCTGCTCAGCCCGGAAGACGCCGCGCGGCTCCTCGGCGTGCTGGGGGACCGGTGATCGTCGCGGGCACCCGCGCCGAGCTCGCGGCGGCCCGCGCGCGGCTGGCCGGCCCGGTCGTCCTCGTGCCCACGATGGGCGCGCTGCACGACGGCCACCGCGCGCTGCTGCGACGGGCCCGCGAGCTGGCCGGGACGGGCGCCAGGCCGGGGACGGTCGCGGTCTCCATCTTCGTGAACCCGCTGCAGTTCGCGCCGAACGAGGACCTGGACCGGTACCCGCGCACGCTGAACGAGGACCTGCGGACGTGCGCGGCCGAGCACGTCGATCTCGTGTTCGCGCCCGGCGTCCGCGAGATGTACCCCGCGCAGCAGCTCGTGACGGTCGATCCCGGGCCCGCGGGCGGCATCCTCGAGGGCGAGTTCCGCCCCGGCTTCTTCCGCGGCGTGCTCACCGTGGTGCTGAAGCTGTTCAGCCTCGTTCGCCCGGACGTCGCCGTCTTCGGCCAGAAGGACGCTCAGCAGCTCGCCCTCGTGCGCCAGATGGTCGCCGACTTCGCGCTCGGCATCGAGATCGAGGCGGTGCCCACCGTCCGGGCCGCTGACGGCCTTGCCCTCTCGAGCAGGAACAAATACCTTTCATCTCCTGAACGAGCCGTGGCGCCTGTCCTGCACCAGGCGCTCGCCGCCGGCGCGGCGGCCGCGGCAGGCGGCCCGCGCGCGGCGCTCGAGGCCGCCCGGCGGGTGCTAGCCCTCGCCGGCGGCGCGCTCACCGTGGACTATCTGGCTCTCGTCGAGAGGGGAACCTACGGCCCCGTTCGGGATGATGCTTTTGAGGGTGCGGCGGTGCTCGCGATTGCCGCGCGGCTGGGTGGCACGCGGCTTATCGACAACGTCCCTGTCCAGATCGGGGCGGGCCAGCCTGGGATGGCGGAGCATGCTGCTGACGATTGACATCGGAAACACCAATACCGTGCTCGGCGTGTTCGACGGGGAGACGATCGTCGAGCACTGGCGGATCGCCACGGTGCCCGACCGGACCGCCGACGAGATCGCGGTCGTGCTGCACGGGCTGCTTGCGCAGTCCGGGGCGTTCAGCGAGTCCGAACTGGACGGGATCTCGCTGTGCTCTACGGTGCCCTCGGTGCTGCATGAGATGCGCGAGATGTGCCGCCGGTACTACGCCGACCTGCCCGCCGTGATCGTCGAGCCCGGCGTGAAGACCGGGGTGCCGATCCGGATGGACAACCCGAAGGAGGTCGGCAGCGACCGGATCATGAACTCACTGGCCGCCGTGCACCTGTACGGCGGGCCGGCGATCGTGGTCGACTTCGGCACCTCGACGAACTTCGACGCGGTCAGCGCGAAGGGCGAGTTCGTCGGCGGGGCGCTCGCGCCGGGGATCGAGATCTCGGTGGACGCGCTGTCCAGGCGCGCCGCGCAGCTGCTCAAGGTGGAGCTGGCCAGGCCGCCCAGGGTGATCGGCAAGAACACCGTGGAGGCGCTGCAGTCCGGGATCGTGTTCGGCTTCGCCGGGCAGGTGGAGGGGATCGCCGGCCGGATGAGGGCCGAGCTGTCCCCCGAGGACCCGGGCGCGGTCACGGTGATCGCCACCGGCGGGCTCGCCCCGCTGGTGATCGAGGAGGTGCCGATCATCGACGCGCACGAGCCGTGGCTCACGCTCATCGGGCTGCGCCTGGTCTGGGCGCGCAATATCGGCCAGGCAGCCGGAAACTGATATGCCGCCGGGGACGATCCCCGGTAGCCTTCGGGCGTGGCACACGAGAATGTCCCCGAGCAGGTGCGCGTCCGGCTGAACAAGCGCGCCCGGATGCTCGAGTCCGGCATCGACCCGTATCCCGTGGGCTACCCGCGCACCACGACCGCCGCGGCCCTGCGGGACAAGTACGGGTCGCTGCCGCCCGACGCCGAGACCGGCGAGGTGGCCGGCGTGACCGGCCGGGTCATGCTGTCCAGGATCGGCGGCAAGCTCTGCTTCGCGACGCTGCGCGACGGCCGCGCCGACATCCAGGTCATGGTCCGCCTGGACAAGGTCGGCGACGACGCGCTGGCGCGCTGGAAGCGCGAGGTTGACCTCGGGGACCACGTCGGCGTGACCGGCGAGGTGATCACGTCGCGGTCCGGCGAGCTTTCCGTCCTGGCCGACTCGTTCGCGATCACCGCGAAGTCGCTGCGCCCGCTGCCGGAAAAGCACGCCGGGCTGACCGACCCCGAGTCGCGGGTCCGGCAGCGGTACCTGGACCTGATCGTGAACCCGTCGTCGCGGCGGCTGGCGGAGGTGCGTTCGGCGGTAACCCAGTCGGTGCGCTCCGCGCTGCTGGCGCGGGGCTACCTTGAGGTCGAGACGCCGATCCTGACCCCGCTGCACGGCGGGGCGAACGCACGGCCGTTCACGACCCATTACAACGCCTATGACGTGCAGGTATACCTGCGAATAGCGCTCGAGCTTTACCTCAAGCGGCTGGTCGTCGGCGGCATCGAGAAGGTCTTCGAGATCGGCAGGAACTTCAGGAACGAGGGCGTGGACGGCACCCACAACCCCGAGTTCACGATGCTCGAGGCCTACGAGACATACGGGGACTACAACACGATCGCGGAGCTGACCCAGTCGCTGGCGCAGGGCGCGGCGGTCGCGGCGTTCGGGTCGACGGTGATCAGGCGGGCCGACGGCAGCGAGTACGACATCGGCGGCGAATGGCGGTCGCTGACGGTGCACGAAGCGATCTCAGCGGCGCTCGGGCAGGAAGTGACCCCGGATACGCCGCTGCCGGCCTTGCGGGAGCTGTGCGCGAAGGCCGACGTGCCGTTGCAGCCGTCGTGGGACCAGGGGCAGGTCGTCCTGGAGATGTACGAGCGCCTGGTCGAGAAGCAGACGGTCGAGCCGACCTTCTACCGGGATTTCCCCGTCGAGGTGTCCCCGCTGACGCGCCGGCACCGGACGGATCCGCGGCTGGCGGAACGGTGGGACCTGGTGGCGTTCGGCGCGGAGCTTGGCACGGGATACTCCGAGCTGGTCGACCCGGTGGAGGAGCGGGCCAGGCTGACCGCGCAATCGCTGCTCGCCGCGGGCGGCGACCCCGACGCGATGCAGCTCGACGAGGACTTCCTGCTCGCGCTCGAGTACGCGATGCCGCCCACCGGGGGCATGGGCATGGGCATCGACCGCCTGATGATCATGCTGACGGGTGAGAACATCAGGGAGACGATCCTGTTCCCCTTCGTCCGTCCCGGCGCGTTACCGGCCTTAGGCGATGCGGACCGCGCCCACGTACGCGCTCCAGAAGACCGGCTGGACCTGCACGTCCTGGCCAAAGGTCGGCGCGTCCACCATGAGCCCGTCGCCGACGTAAATGCCCACGTGGCTGATGTCCGCGTAGAAGAACACCAGGTCGCCAGCCTCCAGATCGGCCCGGGAGACGTGCATCCCCGAGTTCCACAGGGACCCGGTGTAGTGCGGCAGCGAGATGCCCTCCTGGGCGAAGGCCCAGACGACAAGCCCCGAGCAGTCGAACGCGTACGGCCCGGCCGCGCCCCAGACGTACGGGTAGCCGCGCCGGGTCAGTGCCCACCGCAGCGCCACCGTGCCGACCGTCGTCGCTTCGGGCAGGACGACGTTCGGGTACTGGCCCGTCTTGTCGAAGACGGCCATCGCCTGCGTCATCGCCGCGCTGTTCAGGACGTCCAGCTTGGCGTGAATGGCCGACACCTTGCTGTTGATCTGCGCCTGCAGCTGATTGACGGTGGCGATCTCTTCCCTGGCGGTGACCTGCGCCCGCGCGGCCGCGAGCTGGTTCAGCTGCAGCGTTGACAGCCGCTCGCCCGCCTGGTTGTCGAGTTCTTCGACGATGGCGGCCTGGCTGAGGAGCTCTTCCGGGTCGCCGTTGGTGAGCAGCTGCAGCGTCGGATCGAGACCCTGGTTCATGTAGCTCATGGCGGCGAGCTGGGCGACGGCCCGCTGGCTCCCGTCCACCGCCTTGGCCGCCCGGGCGACCGCGAGCCTGGCCAGCTGCTCTTCCGTCTGCGCGTGCGCGATCTCGATCTCAAGCCCGTCGTACTGCTGGCTGAGCGAGTCGACCTCGTTGGACAGGCGGGTGGCTTCCGCCACCAGTGCGGCAAGCGTCGGCTGCGGGTTTGCCGTGGCGGCGTCGCTGGCCCCTCCGGGAAGGAGGACGGCCGCGGCGGCGGCCATCGCCGCAAGCACCGCAACGCCCCTTACTGTACGCACACCGACGCACGATAATAGATCGCCCTGCCGCTGCCAACCGACTCGGGAGAAGTTTTGTCTTTCTGACGGACCGCAGGTTCCGCCATCGCCGATTCCCAGGATGTGGTATAGGCGCGGAGCGTTGACGCCGGATCGTGATGGGCCGGTCGCGTGCCGAAACGCTTTGCTCCGACTAGCACCCTACATGCGCGGTCATGCCATTGAAATATGGGCGCTACAGTGGTCCGGGGATGAGGTACATAGTCAGGCAAGCACGCACCAGGGACGTACAGGTAATCCGTTCCCTGATAGACCAGAACGTCGGATCCGGGCGGTTGCTCGACAAGCACACCGTGAATCTCTACGAGGGCATCCAGGAGTTCTGCGTCGCCGAGAGTTCCGTTGACGGCGCGGTTGCCGGGTGCGGGGCACTGCACGTTATGTGGGAGGATCTCGCCGAGATCCGCACACTTGCCGTTGACGAGAGCAGGCGTGGCGAGGGCATCGGTCACCTGATCGTCGCCGAGTTGCTTGACCGCGCCAGGCAACTGGGAGTTGCGCGCGTATTCGTGCTGACCTTCGCCGTTTCGTTCTTCGCCGGGCACGGATTCACTGAAATCTTCGGCACGCCGGTCGCGCCTGAGGTGTACGCGGAGTTGCTCCGCTCATACGACGAGGGGGTCGCCGAGTTCCTCGATCTGGACCGGGTCAAGCCGAACACCCTGGGCAACACGCGCATGCTGCTGCGGCTGTGAGCGACCGGATTTCGCTGCCGCTCGGCAGGCGCGTGGCAGTGCCCTGCTGCCGCGGCGGCTAACCGTCCGGGCAGGTTCTTGCCACGTGCCGCCGCCTCTTTGCGCCGATTTTGCCCCGCTTTGCCCTGGCGCCGTGTTTTTTCGTGTCGCGGGTCGCGCGGTACAGTGCCAGATGCGGGCGCGTTCCCGCTGGGTCGGCTGGCTCGCCCGCCGCCCGCCGGGGCCAGCCGCGGACCGCAGCCAATCACGGGTCGAGGTGAGGTTATGGCGCAGGATCTTGCCGCGGTCGCACCGTCGGCGATTGTGTGCGCCGCTTTTCTCGTCGGCGCGTGGATGCTGCTGCGCCGCGAGCTCGCGCCCAAGCGCCGGTCGCAGGCGAAGGGCGATGCCGGCGCTGGTGAGCAGCGCGCGAGTGAACGCGACGAGTGAAGCGAAACCTGATATTTCGCGGAACGGCCGGATTATCACAGGCCGGTCATGTGTGATCGTGTACTGCCGAGTGTTTACGCACATGGCAAGGCGCGGCGGGCGTAATGCTAACTGTGCACCTAATGCCTGTTACGTAGAGTTACGAACATCGGGTTCGCCTCGCCAAGAACCGATCGCCGCGCACACAGAAAGTGCGGTGTCGTGAATTGTCTGGGGCAAGAGCTGGGTATATCTTTAGCATCCGAAATAGTTGTTCCACGGAAGGGCGAATCCATGGCACAGAAGGTCCAGGTGCTACTCGTCGACGATCTCGATGGGAGCGAGGCAACCGAGACCGTCACCTTTGGTCTCGACGGAGTCTCCTATGAGATAGACCTCAGTTCAGGCAACGCCGGCAAGCTACGCAAAGAGCTCGCCCAGTATGTGGAACACTCCCGCAAAGCGAACGCGCCTGCGCGGCGCCGCCGCGCGCGTAGCGGCGCCGGCCGCGAGCAGAGCGCGCGAATCCGTGAGTGGGCCAAGTCGCGCGGTTTCAAGGTCAATGAGCGCGGACGCATTCCGGCCAACATCGTGGCCGAGTACGAGGCCGCGCACTAGTTTCGCCCGCGGGGCGACCCCCCGGACCCCCCGGCTGGTTTTTCCCGGGGGGCGACCCCCCGGAACCCCCCGGCTGCGCCTTGACGGCGCACCTGCCCCGGGGAGACTGCGGCTCGGTGTTGGCTGGGCCGGTTGGGCGACCACCGGAACCGGCCGGGGGCGGGTTAACGGCGCACCTGCTTCGGGGTGTGTGCGGGTCGGTGGCCGCGACCCCGGTGGGTGCGGCCAGGAAGGACTAGGAGAGCGATCAGGCAGCCGCCTAGTGCTACGAACGCGCCCGTGGCCAGGCCCAGGTCCATGCCGCTGACGAACGCCTGCCGCGCGACCTCGG
>JASHPP010000243.1 GCA_030038035.1 Trebonia sp. | reverse complement strand
CGCCGCAGCGACTGCTCCGTTTCCCCGGCCGGCATGACGACGTCGCCGACGTCGGCGACCCGCAGCTCCCGCAGCGGATCGACGCCGAGCGCCAGGTGCGGCCGGGATGCGTCGTGCGGCAGGTAGTCCGTGCCCCGGATGGCCTGCGGCCCGAACCGGGTACCCGGCCTGTGCGAGGTGCCGCCGTCGAACGGGGCGCCCACGAACACGGCGTCCAGACCCAGGCCGGCCACGGCGCTCAGCTCCGCGCCCGGCACGCCGAGGAAGGTGATCTCGGGCCCGTACATGGCGCGGGTCATCTCGGGTTCAGGCATGTTTTCCCATCTCGGGCAGCGGTTCTGCGGCAAGCCCCCGCGGTCGCGGGACAATCATCACCCATCACCCTAGCCCCGGACGGCGATGACGCCGCACAGCAGTCGTTATCATCACGAGATGCAGATATGGGCCGAGACGGTAAACCAGTGCCCTAGCTGGGGCGTCTTACTCACGAGGCTCGGTGAAAGCGGGACACCGAGCCTCAACCCTTCCCCGGGGCGGGCGGCGCGGGCGGCGCGGCCCGCACGGGTGTCATGATGGTGAGTCGATGAGCCTGGACGACATCGACGCGCGGATCATCACCGCGCTGATCAGGGACGCCCGCGCCAGCTACGCGGCGATCGGGAACGAGATCGGCCTGTCCGCCCCCGCGGTCAAGCGGCGGGTGGACCGGCTGCGCGCATCCGGGGCGATCACGGGATTCTCCGCGCGGGTCGACCCGGCCGCCCTCGGCTGGACCACCGAGGCGTACGTGGAGCTGTTCTGCGGCGGGCGGACCTCCCCTGCTGAGATCGCGGCGGTGGTGCGGCGGTACCCGGAGGTCGCGGACGCCTGCACGGTGACCGGCGAAGCGGACGCGCTCGTGCACATCAGGGCCGCTAATGTGAAGCACTTCGAACGCGTTATGGAAAGAATCGGCGCCGAGCCCTTCGTGCTTCGCACGCGGAGCGCGATCGTGCTATCGAGACTGGTCGAACGAGCCGACTCGTTCGCCCCGTCTGAGCGCGCGTAGCGGACTAAAGTCTCATGTCATGTCAGAAACTGACGATGACCTGAGCGCGAGCACGGCGCGTTTCCGCGCGTTCGCCGAACGTCAGGACGACCTTCCGGCGCCCTGGCAGATGCGCGCCCCGGGGTCCAAGGTCGGGCTGCTCATCGCGATCGTGGTCGCGGTCGCCGTGCTCGCCGCGATCGTGGGCGCCCTGCTGGCACACTGACCCGGGCGCGCCGTCCCGCTACTCCTGCGGCGGGAACTCGGCGGAGCCGCGGGGAATCAGCCGGGTCGGGAGCTCTACCCGCCGGGCCGGGCCGTCCTCGCCCGTTATCCGGCGGATGAGCAGTTCACCCGCGGTGCGGCCGATCGCGGCCGGGTCGTAGCTCACCACCGTGACCCCCGGCGAGACGAGATCGGCGAGCTCGAAGTCGCCGAACCCGACGACAGCCACCCGCCGCGTCCGCCCCGGCGCCGTGCGCGTGTGCCCGGCGGCGGCGATGGCGCGCAGCGCGCGCAGCGTGTGCTCCCGGCTGCCGCACAGCACCGCGGTCACCGCGGAGTCAGCCAGCCGCTGCGGGGCCAGCGTCGTCCAGGCCGGATCCGCCGGCAGCCCCCCCGCCGCCATCGCCTCGGCGTAGCCCGACATGAGCTGGCGGGACCGGTACCCGGACAGGTCGCCGCCGAGAAAGCCGATCCGCCGATGGCCCTGCGCGATGAGGTGCGCGACCGCGGCCTTCGCGCCGCCGCGCTCGTCGGCGAGCACGACGTCGCGCCCCGCCAGCTCGGGCGGCCGCAGGACGAACACCGTCGCCACGCCCGCCTCGATCTCCGGTGCCAGGTACGCGTGATCCCCCGGGGCGGGAGCGAGGATCAGGCCGTCGACACGGCGGGCGCACAGCGCCAGGGCGAGGCTCTCCTCCCGGTCCGGGTCGCCGTCCGTCGACCCGGTGAAGACCAGGAACCCGTGGTCCCGTGCCACCTCCTCGACCCCGCGGCACACCGCGGCGTAGTCCGGGTCGCCGCAGTTGTCGGCGATGAAGCCGAGCGTGGCGGTCCTGCCGGTCCGCAGCAGCCGGGCACTTTCGTTGCGCCGGAAGCCGAGGTCCTCGATCGCGCCACGCACGCGCTTGGTGGTCTCCGGTGTCACGCCGGGTTCGCCGTTCACCACCCGGGACACCGTCTTGAGGGCGACGCCCGCCCGGAAGGCGACGTCCTTCATCGTCGGCCTGGCCATGCCGCGCACCGCGTGTACCTGATTGTTCATCGCTTCCCCCCGGTTACCAGTTTGCTCAGGAACGGCCTCCGGGAATCCCCGTCTCGGCGACGGTCCGCCGACCCGCGGGACGGCCTCCCGTATTCGCCGAGATAATGAGAGCGTGCGCCAAGGGGCGGAGGGAGAGCTTGAGAAAGAGCGGCTGACGGCGCTTGGCGGGCTGGCCGCCCTTTCGCTCGACGCGCTCTCCAGCGTCGCGTACGGGCCGGAGGCGATCCTCGTCGTCCTCGTCACCGCGGGCGCCGCCGCCCTCAAGTACAGCCTGCCGATCACGGGCGCGATCGTGGTGCTGCTCGCGGCGCTGGTGATCTCCTACCAGCAGGTGATCGAGGCGTTCCCCAACGGCGGCGGCGCGTACGCGGTGTCGAAAACGCACCTCGGCACGGTTCCGTCGCTGGTCGCCGCCGCGTCGCTGATCGTCGACTACGTGCTGAACGCCGCCGTCGGCGTGTCGGCGGGCGTCGAGGCCCTGACGGCCGCCTTTCCCGTGCTGTACGGTGCGCGGGTCTGGCTGTGCCTGGCCGTCCTCGCGGCGATCACCGGGGTGAACATGTGGGGCGTGGCCGAGTCGGCGCGTGTCTTCACGGTGCCGACGCTCGCGTTCGTCGCCTCGATGGCCGCGGTGATCGTCGCCGGCGCGCTGCGCGCCCACCCCGTGGTGCCGCTCGGGCACTCCCTTCCTTCGGTCACCGAGACGATCGGGACGCTGCTGATACTCAAGGCCTTCGCCTCGGGGTGCTCGGCGCTGACCGGGGTGGAGGCGATCGCGAACTCGGTGCCGCAGTTCCGTGTGCCGCGAGTGAAGCGTGCGCAGCACACGGAGCTGTGGCTGGGCGTGCTGCTTGGCGTGATGCTGCTCGGGCTCGGCGCCCTGATCCGCCGCTGGGACGTGGTGCCGCAGCCGGGCACGACCGTGCTCGCGGAGCTCACGGCGGGTGCCGTCGGCCACAACGCGCTGTTCTACATCATCCAGCTGATCACGCTGGTGCTGCTGTCGCTCGCCGCGAACACCTCGTTCGGCGGGCTGCCGGTGCTCGCCGGCCTGCTGGCGCACGACAACTTCCTGCCGCACGTGTTCGGGCTGCGCGCCGACCGCCGGGTGTTCCGCTACGGCGTCGGGGTGCTTGCCGTGGCCGCGGCGCTGCTGCTGATCGCCGCCCGCGGCGACACGCAGGACCTCGTGCCGCTGTTCGCCGTCGGGGTGTTCGTCGGCTTCACGCTTTCCCAGGTCGGCATGGTCAGGCACTGGTATACCGAACGCTCACGTGGCTATGTCGCCCGGGCATGGATCAACGGGATCGGGGCGGTGCTGACGTTCGCGGCCACCGTGATCGAGCTCGGCAGCAAGTTCCTCGAAGGGGCGTGGCTGGTCGCGGTCGTGATCCCGCTGCTCGTGCTGTTGTTCGTCTGGGTGCGCCGGATGTACACGCGGATAGGCCAGCAGCTGGGGATCGGCGAGGTTCCCGCGCACCCGGTGAAGCGGGCCTCGCTCGTGGTCGTCCCTGTGGCTGGCATGTCCCGGCTGACCGGCGAGGGCATCTCGGCGGCGCTGTCGCTCGGCGAGGACGTCATCGCGGTGACCGTGGTGTTCACGGACTCCGATGACGACCAGGCGGGTGACGTCTCGTTCCGCGATGAATGGAATGAGTGGCGGCCGGAGGTCCAGCTGGTCACGCTGCGGTCGGCGCATCGCTCGATAGCCAGGCCGATCGTGTCCTACCTGCAGTCGATCGAGGCGGAGGACAAGTACCACCGGCTTGTCGTGCTGATCCCCGAGGTGCAGCCGGCGCGGCCGTGGCAGTGGCTGCTGCACAACCAGCGCGGCCTGATCCTGGACCGCGCGATCCGCCACGGCACGCAGAACGTCGTGCTGTGCAGGCTGCGCTACCGGCTCGCCACGCTCGCCGCGGATGCCGCCGACGCCTCGGCCAGCCAGCAGTGACCGGGACGGCCACAGGCAAGCAGCCGAGGCTACCGCCCGATAACGTAAGACACGCCACCGGTTCGCTGATGGCAAGATATGCGGCATGGGGTTCCTTCGCGGCGATGAGGCGGTGACGCGGTGACGATGCCAGCGCGCTCTCAGCTGCCCGTTGCGTTGGTGACCGGCGGGAACCGGGGAATCGGCCTTGAGGTCTGCCGGCAGCTGGCCGCGCTCGGCTACGCGGTGGTCCTCGGGTCGCGGGACCTGCGCCGGGGCGAGCTCGCCGCCAAGGAGATCGACCCGGAAGGCGAGCGGATCACGCCGTGCCACCTCGAGGTCGACAACTCGGTGAACGTCGAGGCGCTCGGCGACTGGGTCCGCGAGCGGTTCGGCCGGGTCGACGCGCTGGTGAACAACGCCTCGACGCCGCCGGACCAGTGGGCGATCGCCGGCAACACCGACCTGTCTCCGGTCGCCGAGGCGCTGGACGTCAACTTGTTCGGCGCCTGGCGGGTGACGCAGACCCTGCTGCCGCTGCTGCGCTCAAGCCCGCGGCCGCGGGTGGTGAACGTGTCGGGCGAAGGCGGCTCGCTCGCGCTCATGCGCGGCGGGCGTCCCGCCTACAGCGTCTCGAAAGCGGCGCTGAACGCGCTGACCAGGCTGCTCGCCGGCGAGCTGTACAGAGACGGCATCCTGGTCAACGCGGTCTGCCCCGGCTGGACGCCGGACGGCGCCGGGGGGGCGGGGGGCGGGCGCTCCTACGCCCAGGGCGCGGCCAGCGTGGTCTGGGCGGTCACGCTCCCGAACGGCGGCCCGACCGGCACGTTCACCCGCGACGGCCGCGAGCTGCCCTGGTAACCGCGGTCAGCTGTTCCGGTCCGGCGCGGCGAGCGGCCAGCCGCCCGCCGCGAGGCGGGCGCGCACCCGGGCGATGTCGGAGGCGTGCGGCTGGGTGTGGGTGACGGTGGCGATCGCGGCCTTGATCGTCTCGGCGGAGTCCGGGTCGACCGAGGTCGCCAGTTCGTCCGCTATCGCGCTGACTTCGCTCTCGGTCAGCTGGCTGCCGAGCAGCGCGAACAGCGGGATGTAGTCCACGTCGGGCACGCCCTCGGGATAGCCGGCCCGCAGCCATCCGACGATCTTGCCAAGGAAGGGTGGCAGCGCCATGTTCTCAACCCTCTCGGTGAGGTTGCCTGGCGGGGACTGTGAGCGGCCGGGTCACTTCGAGGGGTGGCCGATCTGATAGACCTCGTAGACCCCCCAGCCGATGGCGGCCAGGATGATGAGGAAGCAGAGCACGGCGATCGCCGCGCCCACCACGCTGCCGCCGACGAGGACGTCGGAGTCGGCCCCCGCCGTCCGCGCGCTGCGGGGTCCCCGGGCCAGGGAGGTGATGCCGATCGCGAACAGTGCCGGCAGGCCGGCGCCCGCGACCAGGCCGAACACCACGATCTTCCACAGGGCGCTCAGGTTGATCCAGGACATTGCTCTGCTTCCCTGTCAGCTCAGGCCGCCGTGGCGGGCTCGGGCTCGGCCGGAGCGACCGCGCCCTTCCATTCGGCGTTGACGTTCTTGTGGTCCACCTTGGTGCCCCGGGACCTGAAGTAGATGAGCGCCGACAGCGCGGCCAGCACGATGAGGTCGACGACGACCCCGATGGTGCCCCCGATGCCGTGCGCGAGGCCGTATGCGGCTGCGCCGACGATCGCGGCCGACGGCAGCGTGAACACCCAGGTCGTAGCCATCCGGCCGGCGACGTTCCACCGGACCTCCGCGCCCTTCTTGCCGAGCCCGGTGCCGATGATGGACCCGGTGGCGACGTGCGTCGTGGACAGCGAGTAACCGAAGCTGCTTGACAGCAGGATGACGGCGGCCGAGGCGGACTCGGCGGCCATGCCCTGCGGCGACTCGATCTCCACCAGGCCCTTGCCCAGGGTGCGGATGACCCGCCAGCCGCCCGCGTAGGTGCCGATGCTGATCGCGAGCGCGCAGCATACGATCACCCAGATCGGGGCGTTGGAGCCCTTGGCCAGCGTGCCGTTCGCGATCAGCGCCAGCGTGATGACGCCCATGGTCTTCTGCGCGTCGTTGGTGCCGTGCGCCAGCGAGACCATGCAGGCCGACCCGATCTGCCCGATCCGGAAGCCGTGCCCGCGCGCGGACTCGCTGAGGTTGCGGCTGATCCGGTAGAGCAGCCAGGTGCCCGTGGCGGCGACGAGGGCGGCGATGATCGGCGAGCACACCGCCGGGATGATGACCTTCGACACCAGCCCGTGCCACAGCACGGCACTGCCGCCTGAGGCGGCTATCGTCGACCCGATCACGCCGCCGATGAGCGCGTGCGAGGAGCTTGACGGGATGCCGAACAGCCAGGTCAGCAGGTTCCAGATGATTCCGCCCGCCAGGCCGGCCGCCACGACGGTGAGCGTCACCACCGCGGTGTTCACCAGGCCACTGGCGATCGTGGCCGCCACGGCCAGGGACAGGAACGCGCCGACGAAGTTGAGCACCCCGGATATCGCCACCGCGATCCGCGGCGGCAGCGCCCCCGTCGCGATCGAGGTCGCCATGGCGTTCGCCGTGTCGTGGAAACCGTTGGTGAAGTCGAAGCAAAGCGCCGTGATGACCACGAGGGCCAGCACCGTGTCGTTACTCACAGCCCGACGGTAAGCCGGCCTTAATAGGATCCGAAGGAACCAATGGTGTGCACAAATCGAACATTGCGGAAACAAAAGGTAACCGGCAATTACCGACTTATCCGGACGAGGCGACGGCAGGGAGCCGTCAGGCGTCCTCGTCCGGCGGCTGGAACCGGTATCCCATCCCGGGTTCTGTGATCAGCCAGCGGGGCCTGGCCGGGTCCGGTTCTAGCTTGTGCCGCAGCTGGGCCATGTACAGCCGTAGGTTTCCCGTCGCGTTGTCGTAACCTGGGCCCCACACGTCGTTCAGGAGCTGTTTGTGGCTGAGCAGCTTGCCCGGGTTGCGCAGCAGCACCTCGAGCAGGTGCCACTCGGTGGGCGTGAGCCGGATGTCGGTGCCCCCGTCCTCGGTCCCCTGGGCGTGCCGCGTCACCCGCTTGGCCGTGAGGTCGACGGTGAGGTCGCCTAGCCGCACCCGGGGCAGGTCGTCGGCCGCGCCGACCCGCCGGGCCGCCGCCCGCATCCGGGCGAGCAGCTCTTCCACGCCGAACGGCTTGGTGACGTAGTCATCGGCCCCGGCGTCGAGCGCTGCCACCTTGTCGGAGCTGTCGGCGCGCCCGGACAGCACGATGATCGGCGCCGCGGTCCAGCCGCGCAGCCCGGCGATCACCTCGACGCCATCCATGTCGGGCAGCCCGAGGTCGAGGATCACCAGGTCCGGGGGATGGGCGGCCGCCACGGCCAGCGCCTGCGCCGCGGTCGTCGCGATGTCCACCTCGTACTGCCGCACCCGCAGGTTGATGCGCAGCGCGCGCAGGATCTGCGGCTCGTCGTCTACGACGAGGACCCTGGTCACCGGGCCTTCTTCTCCCTAGTCACCGTGCGCGGCGGGCAGCGAGACCGTCATGGTCAGCCCGCCTCCCGGCGTGTCCTCGGCGGTGAGCGTCCCGTCCATGGCCTCGGTCAGGCCCCTGGACAGCGCCAGGCCGAGTCCCACGCCGGTCGTGTTGTCGGTGTCGCCGAGCCGCTGGAATGGCACGAACATCCGCTCCTTGTCCTGTTCCGGTATGCCCGGCCCGCGGTCGATCACGCGCAGTTCCACGCGGTCGCCGAGCACGCTCGCCGTCAGCAGCGGTGGCTTGCCCGCGGGGGAGTAGCGCAGCGCGTTCTCGATGAGGTTCACCACGACCCGCTCGAGAATCGCCGGGTCGGCGAGCACCGCGGGCACCGACTCGGGGATGTCCACGTCGATGTCGCGGCCCAGCGGTTCCAGGTTGTCCAGCGCCCTGGCGACGATCTCGTCGAGCCCGGTCGGCCGCGGGAACAGGGACAGCGCGCCGGCTTGCAGCCTGCTCATGTCCAGCAGGTTCTCCACAAGGTGGGTGAGCCTGTCCAGGGACTCGTCGGCGGTGGCGAGCAGCTCTTCCGTGTCGGCGGCGTCCCAGCGCACGTCGGGGGACCGCAGCGATGTCACGGCCGCCTTCGCCGAGGCGAGCGGCGTGCGCAGGTCGTGGCTGACCGCGGCGAGCAGCGCGGTCCGCATCCGGTCGGCGGCGGCGATCGGCTTGGCCGCCTCGGCCTCGGCGGCGAGCCGCTGCTGCTCGAGCGCGACCCCGGCGTAAGTGGCGAAGGCGCCGAGCACCCGGCGGTCGCTGGCGGGCAGCGGCCGGCCGGCCAGGGCGAGGGACAGGCTGTTGGTGATCGGCACGTTCACATCGGCGTCGTCGGGCCGGCGCACCGGCCGCTCCCCCGCGGCGGCGAGCACGGTCCATTCGGCGGCCGGCGCGCGTGCCGGGCTGCCCTCGGCGGCCTGGCGACACTCGAGCAGGCTGGCCGAACGCATCCCGAACGCCTCCCTGGCCCGGTCGAGCAGCGCGTCGAGCGCGCCCTGCCCGCGCAGGATGCTGCCCGCCGTGGTCGCCAGCAGCTCCGATTCCGCGTTGGCGCGCGCCGCCTGCTTCGTGAGGCGGGCGGTGGTGTCTACCACCCAGCTGACAACCAGGCCGACGGCGACGAACACGCCGAGCGCGAGCGCGTTGTTCGCCTCGGAGATCGTCCACTGGTGGATCGGCGGGGTGAAGTAGTAGTTGAGCAGCAGCGACGCCGCGATGGCCTCGAGCAGCGCGGGCACGAACCCGCCGGTCAGCGCGACGGCGATCACCGCCACGAGGAAGACGAGCACGTCGCTGGTCAGGTTGGCGCCCGACCGGAAGTGGGCCAGCGCGACCGTGACAAGCGGCGCGAGCACCGCCGCGAGCACATACCCGGCGATCTGCCGGCGCGGCGTGATTCCGCCCCGGTACCGGGGGAGCAGCCCCCACCGGCTGCCCACGTGCGCGTGCGTGACGAT
>JASHPP010000242.1 GCA_030038035.1 Trebonia sp. | reverse complement strand
TCTTGGCCAGGCGGATACCGTCGGTCAGGCCGTCCACCGCCCAGGACTCCGCGCCACCGACGTCAAGCAGCCAGCGCAGGAACCGGGCGCTGCCCCCGATGGGATCCAGCCGGACGTACCGGCCGTCAGCGCACTCGTACGTGCCGCTGCCGTTGCCGCGGTGCGGTTTCGGCGGCGCCAGCCCGTCGGCCGCCACGAAGGCGCCCGCCTTGCCGATCAGCTCGAACATCGCGTGGTAGAGCGGTATCTCGATCAGCTGCCCCCGGCCGGTGCGATGCCGGAACGTCAGCGCCGCCACGATGGCGGTGGCGGCCAGGAAGGCGGCGAAGTTCGAGGCCAGCGGTACCGCGCTGTAGGTAGGCCTGGCAGTGTCCCAGCCCGGCGGCTCCTGGCCGACCCGGATGGAGCAGTTCGCGGTGGCGGCGGCCACGACGCCCTCCCAGCCAGGTACCGGCGCGCGCGGATCGTCACGGCCGAAGCCAGGAATCGAGCAGTAGATCAGCTGCGGCGCGGCCGGCGCGAGCCGCGGCCAGCCGAGCCCGAGCCGGTCCATGACCCCAGGCCGGAAGTTCTCGATGACGACGTCGGCGCCCGCCGCGAGCCGCGCGGCGATGGTCGCGTCCGCCGGATCCTTCAGGTCGAGGGTGATCCGGCGCTTGCCCCGGTTCAGGAACGCGTCCGATTCGGCGAGCTCGGCGCCGGGACGGTCCACGTGCACGACCTCGGCGCCCTGATCTGCCAGCATTACGGCTGTCAGCGGCCCGGCGACGAAATGGCCGAAGTCGACCACCTTGATACCAGACAGCACACCCGCGCCGACCGCCGTCTGCGTCATCGCCACTCCTCTTGCGGTGCCGGTTACCGGGCCGGGCCGAAGCTCTGCGGTGCGACGACTGCGATATCGGTCCGGACGTCGATGACCGCTGGGAGCCCGGATGCCCGGGCCTTATCCATGGCTACCGCGAAATCGGCGGGCTTGTCCACGCGCGTCCCGTGGCAGCCGAACCCCCGCGCGATCTCGGTGAGGGCAGTGTCGTGGAACTGCCAGTTCTTGCGCTGGTCGGCCGAACCTTCATCCCAGAGGTAGGTTTCCTGATTCATCGACGTGTTGTTGTTGACCACCACGATCACATTTATCCCGTACCGCCTGGCGGTCTCCAGCTCGCTGAGGTGATAGAAGAACCCGGCGTCCCCGGTCACGCAGACGACCTCACGATCGGGACACGCGCACTTCACGCCGAGCGAGGCGGGCAGGCCCCAGCCCAGCGAGCCCGCCGCGCGAACGACGGACTGCCGGGCCGACAGCCGGATGTGGCGTGCGGTCCAGAAGGCGGTGTGGCCGGTGTCACCGACCATGACCGCGTCGGCCGCCATCTCATCGCTGACCATGCTGAACAGGCGCTCGGGCCGGATCGGCACGGCGTCCGACGTCTCACTCTCCCGGACGGCACCCTGATATCCGGCTCTGATGTCAGCGATCTCCGCAGCCCACTCCGCCGGCCCCTGGCGGCTGGCCGCAGCCGCCAGCTGCCCGATGACCGCGCCGACGTCGCCGACCACCGGCACCGCGCACTCGAAGTTCCGGCCGATCTCGGCGCCGTCGATGTCCACCTGGATGATCTGCGCGTCCGCCGGGATGAGGCTCCAGTTCTTGGTGGTCATGCTGCCCAGCGAGGAGCCCATGACAAGGACGACATCAGCGCGCAGCAGGATCGCATTGGCGAAGTCCGCCCCGTACTCGCCGACGACACCGCCGTACAGCGGATGGTCAAAACCAATTGTCGCCAGGCCGTTCAGCGTCATGACGACGGGGATCCGCAGCTGCTCGGCCAGGGCGGCCAGCTCACGCGCCGCGCCCGAGCGGGGCACGCCGTTCCCGGCCAGGATGACCGGCCGCCGGGCGCCGGCGAGCAGTTCCACGGCGGCGGCGACCGACGACGGCGCGGCCATCGGGCGGTCGCTCGGCGACACGCCGTAGCGCGGTTCGGCGCGGGTGATGCCCTCGGCCGGCGAGTCGCCGGAGTTGCCGGTCCGGCCGACCAGGGCGAGATGCACCGGACGCGGCACGCCGGAGCTGGCCGCGCGGAACGCCTGGCGCAGCAGGTCGGGGAAGCGGCTCGGGCCGGGCACGCGCGCGTTCCACTTCGTTACGGCCTCGAAGGCGCCGTGGTCATCGAGGTCCTGGTAGAGGTTGCGGTAGGCGGTCTGCGCGTTGGGCTCGCCGGACAGGGCGACGATCGGCGCCCGGGCCATGTAGGCGTCGCGCAGGCCTGCCGCCAGGTTCGTCGACCCGATCGCCTGCGCACCGCAGAGCCCTACCTTGCGGCTGATGCGGGCATAGCCATCGGCCATGTAGGCGGCCGCTTTCTCGCCGTGCGTCATGACCGGCAGGATGCCGCGCTCGCTCATCCGCTTGCACGTCTCCGGCAGGACGACGGGAACGAAGAAGAAATGACTCACGCCGTACGCACAGAGCATCTCGGCGATCTGCTCGCTTGTCTGCACCGCACCGCCCGCGGATGACTGAAGCCTGACCGATTGTCTGACAATTTTACGCCGTCGCGGTCAGCCGCCGGCAGACTCAGCGCGCAGCGCCACGAGGTCGGCGACAAGGCCCGGATGGGAGAGGAACGGCGAGTGGCTGGACGGCCACTGGCGGACCTTCGCGCCCGCCGCGGCCGCCGCGGCAGCCATCTCGCGCTGGGTATCGGGATGGATCATGCGGTCCTCGGTGCACACCACATAGGTTGTCGGGATCGTCCGCCACGCCGCGACCGCGTCAGTCTCGATGACGGTATAGCCGGTCTTCTGGAATGGCCGCAGCCGTGCAGCCGCCTGCCGGGCGAGCGCCGGCTCCACGTCGTGGTAGAACGCCGCCAGACTGACCTCACGATCGATGATCGTTGTCGTGTCCGTCTCGATGACGACCTTGGGTCGCAGCGTCGCGCGGCCCTTGATGAGCAGGGAGGGCGGCCCAAGGGTCGGCTGACCGGCCTCGGTCAGCAGTGCGGCAATGTAAATAAGGTGCCGGACGTTGGGCGCGCCGGCCGCGCCGAGCGTGGCGACGCTGCCGCCCCAGGAATGGGAGATGACAATCGCGTTCCCCTCGATCGCGGCCAGCGTGGAGCTCAGCACTGCCGCGTCGCGGTCGAGCGTCGTCATCGGGAGGTCCAGCGCGACCGACGGGACGCCCCGGGCGTCCAGCAGCTTGCGCACCAGGTGCCAGCTCCACCCGTCGTGCCATCCACCGTGGACGAACACCGCAGTCACCGGATTGCTCACGTCACGTCCCGTCCCGCACCTCCCTGCGTGAGGTTCAGATGTCGTAGACCGATCGGGCTGCCTTCTCGAACAGCCACGACCGCTCGTCGGCGCTGAAGTCGGCCGCGATCCGCTTGTAGGTGTTCCACAAGACGACGAAGTCGGTCAGGTGCCTGTCCTCCGGATAGTTGGTCTCGAACATGCTGCGCTCCGGGCCGAAGGTCTCGATGGCGAAGCAGATCTCGGGCTTCCAGTACCCGGCGAGGAACTCCGACGACCGCGGACCGTCCAGCACGGACTGCGCGACGAACGACTTGTAGCCGATGCCGCCGATCTTGAGGAAGACGTTGGGCGCCTTCGCCAGGTCTGCCATGTTGCGCCGCCACTCGGCCAGCATCGCCGGCCGGTCGGCCGCGTACGGCCCGTTGCACGCCGGCCCGCCGAGATGGTTGAGGACGATGCGCAGGTCCGGCTGGGAACGGGCGAGCTTCTTCATGTCGCCGAGCTGGTTGAAGTAGAGCCAGGTCTCGAACACCAGGCCGCGCTTGGCTACTTCCGCCGTGCCGGCCTGGAAGGTCGCGTCCAGCAGGGCGAATTCCGGCGCGCCGCGCAGCGCGTTGTTGGTGTCCGGGTGGCGGTCCCATGCGACGTTGTGCCGGATGCCCTTGAACGAGCGGCCGCCCGCCTCGAGGTGGGCGTCCAGCACCTCGCCTGCCCTGGACCCCAGGTACATGTCCGCGTGACCGACGATGCCGGCGCAGATTCCGTCGCTCCCCTGCTGGGACAGCGCCCACTCGGTCTCGCCCACCGGCCTCAGGTGGCCGGGACCGCCGGTCCGGTAGTTCGCCGCGCAGTCGATGAAGACCGTCTTGATGACGCGGTGGCCCTGGCTGATGTCGCGCTCAAGGTCGCGCCGGTTGTACCGGTCGCCCGGCCACATGTGGTGATGCGCTTCCACGATCGGGATGTCCGGGCCGATCGCGGATTCTGCGTACGTGTGCTGCTGGGTCATGCTCCCCCTCCCTGTTGGCACAGACCAGCCGGCCTCCCTGTTGGCACAGACCAGCCGGCCTTCCCTGTTGGCACAGACCAGCCGGGCTTCCGGCAGCTTCGGTTAGGTAGACGAGTACAGCCGGACGCGCTCGGCGATCAGATCAGCCACCTGCCGCGGCCGCGACAGGAACGGCGAGTGGCTCGTGTCAAGTTCCACGGCGTCGGTTGCCTTTGCCGCCATGGCACGCTGGTCGTCCGGTTTGATGCCGTGGTCTTGCGCGCAGACGACGTAGGTCGTCGGGTAAAGGCTCCAGGCCGGGGCGACCGAGGTCTCGACCCGGTCCCAGCCCACGCACGCGAACGGCCGGAGCTGAGCTATGCAGTCCGCGGCGACCCGCGGATCGCAGTCGTGGTAGAACGCGTCGAAGGCGAACGCGGGATTGACGACGGCAACCTCCGGCCCGATCTGGACGATGCCCATGGGCGGCAGTTCGCGCATGTCGATAGGTGCGGGGCGACCGGCGTCAATCATGAAGGCAGCCAGGTAGATCAGGTGGCGGACGTTCCGCGCACCCGAGGCGCCCAGCGTGACCGGGCTGCCTCCCCACGAGTGCGCGACAACCACCGCATCGTCATCGAGGCTGTCGAGAGTTCCCCTGACCACCGCGGCGTCGACATCCAGGGTCGACGTCATGGGGAGCTGCGGCGCCACCGATCGGATACCGTCGGATGTCAGTTCGGCCCGAACCAGGTCCCAGCATGACGCGCTGTGCCAGCCGCCGTGCACCAGTACCGCGGTCGTCATGTTGGGCGACGGTTCGATGCCGCCCGCGGGTCGCTGGCGGAGTACACCGTGGCGACGCGGGCATACGACTTCGGCTGCTGCGGCAGCATCGGATACTCCGCGCGGTTGACGACCATGCCGTCGATGTTCGAGAAATCCCACCGCACGGGCGCGAAGAAGTCGATCAGGCCGACTCGCTCGCCAGCCGTGACCGCCTGCGTGGTATGGATGTCCGGGGGCTTGGAGATCACGACGGCCGGTGCGGTAAGAATCTCGTGCTCATCGGGTAGCCACTCGTTGAGGTTCCGCGACCA
>JASHPP010000241.1 GCA_030038035.1 Trebonia sp. | reverse complement strand
GCCGAAGTAATCGGCAACTTCATCTTCGGATACTTCGAATCCGACGGCTACGTCTCCCGCGAGCAGACGGGCGGGATCCGGATCGGCTTCTCGACCGTGTCGGAGCAGCTCGCCTGCCAGGTGCACTGGCTGCTGCTCCGCTGGGGCATCGGCAGCAGCGTCCAGCGGCGTGACCCGCGCGCGCAGCGCGGCGGGCTGGTCAAGGGCCGCCGGATATCCGGCAAGCTCCCGAACTGGGAGGTGCGGATATCCGGTGTCGAGAACGTCTCGGCGTTCGCTGAGGCGGTCCCGATGTGGGGTCCGCGGGGACAGGTCGTAGTCCGTGAACTAGCCGCCCTCGATGGCCGGTACCGCGGTTCACAGCGGGTTTACCTGCCCGAGGATGTCGCCAGGCCGGTGCTCGCTTATCTCGAAGAGCGCGGGATTTCCCCGCTGCTGGCGGCGCAGCTGATCGGCGAGAGCGCGGGGAACCCGAGGGGAGGCATGAAGGTCGTCCTCGGCAGTCCGCGGATGCGCCGCGACCGGCTGCAGCTGCTGGCGGACGCTCTCGAGGACAAGTTCCTGTACGACATCCTCGGGGACCATCTCTGGTTCTCCCGGATCCGGGAAGTGCTGCCCGCTCGCCGCGCCCGGACCTTCGACCTGGAGGTCGCCGAATTCCATAACCTAGTCGCAGAAGACGTAATTGTCCATAACTGCGCACCGCCATTCAAAAATGCAGAATTCGATATTCTTTACGGAATTGGGATAAGCCGCGAAGGTGGGCTTATCGACCTCGGCGTGGAGCAGGGGATCGTGCGCAAGGCCGGCGCCTGGTACACCTACGAGGGCGACCAGCTCGGGCAGGGCAAGGAGAACGCGCGGAACTTCCTGCGGGACAACGAGGACCTGGCCGACGAGATCGAGAAGAAGATCAAGGAGAAGCTCGGCGTCGGCGCCCGTCTCGACGCGGATGCCGACGCGCCCGCGCCCGCGCTCGCAGGCGGCCCCGCCCTCACGTCGGTGCCGACCGGCCCCGCGGTAAGGGGAGCCGGGCCGTTGGGCGACGACTGAGTGGGCGAACGGTAAGACGGTGAGCACCCGTAAGCGCCGGATGCGGGTTATGCCCGAGTCCGCGAAAGGACGCGAGACAGGCCACGCGGACGGTCCGGAGGAGCGGGCGCGGCAGGAGTGCCTGCGGCTGCTCACCCTCGCCCCGCGGACCAGGGCACAGCTCGCGGACGCGCTTCGCAGGCGCGGCATCCCCGACGACGTGGCGGACGGCGTCCTCGCCCGGTTCACCGACGCAGGGCTGATCGACGACGCCGCGTTCGCCAGGGCGTGGGTCGAGTCGCGGCACCACAGCCACGGGCTCGCCGGCCGGGCGCTGACCGCCGAACTGAGGCGGCGCGGCGTGGACGAGGAGGAGATCCGCGAGGCGGTGGCCGGGCTCGGCCCGGACGCCGAGGTCGCCGCCGCCAGGCAACTGGTGGCGGGGAAGCTGGCGGCTACCAGGGGCCAGCCGGCGCAAGCGCGGGCGCGCCGGCTGGCCGCAATGCTCGCCCGCAAGGGGTATCCGCCCGGGCTGTCATTCCGCGTGATCCGAGAGGCAATCGAGGCGGAAGGCGCGTATGCGACGCTAGGGGAAGAACCGGCCTTTGACGACCCCGATACTTATACGGAATGAAGTCGATCTCTTTCGCTGCGTGAACTTTCCCTGCCACAGTGGTGGTCGGCTTGCTCAAACCGTTATCAACGCTTAACCTCACGGCAGTGAGGCGTTATCTAGCGCTGTGCGGATGGGCGGGCTAGGACAACCCGAAGACGACGGCTAGTCGCCGCCGCCGGACGGTGTGCGGAACCCCTTCCGACAGGCAAGAACCGTTGCCGCCCCGCGTGACCCGCGGGGTTCCGGGAGCGACGGACGAAAGGGGTGACCGTGAGCGGCGCAGCGGCCTTCATGGTGATCGGACTGGTCGCCTTGGCTCTCGCGTTCAGCGCGTTCGTCGTGGTGTTGCGTCGCTCCGCGTCCAGATCCCCGGCACCCGCCGACCACTCCCGGCCAGGCACGACGAGCCAGCAGGGGCGCGACGCCGACATCGAGCTGGCCGGAGCCGGAGCCGGAGCCGGAGCCGGCGCCGCCCAGCTAGCCGACCAGGCCCAGCTAGCCGACCAGGCCCAGCGATCCGACACTGCCCAGCTCGCCGGCCCGCCAGGCACGCAGCCACGCCCGCGGTCGCGGCCACAGGCGCTGGCCCCGGACAGCGAGCGGCACGGCCTGGAGCAGGCGGCACGCGACGCCGAGCAGCTCAGGAGCCGCGCGCAAGCCGACGCGGACCAGCTCAGGGCGCACGCCCAGGCCGACGCCGAACGCCTGCGGGACCGCGCCGCCACGGACGCCGAACAGGTCAGGGCGCGCGCCTCGGCGGAGGCGGAAGGCATCGTCACCCGCGCGGCCGAGGCTGCCGAGCAGGCCGCGCAGGGCCGCCGCGAGGTCGAGGACGAGATCCGGGCGGTCAAGGACGAGATGCGCGAGCTGCGCGCCGACCTCGAACGCCGCGAGGTGCGGATCGGCGAGCGGGAGCAGCGCCTTGACGACGAGAGCCGCCGCCTGGAGGAGCGCAGGCAAGAGCTCGACCGGCACGGGCAAGACCTCGACCAGCGGGACGCCGCCATCGCCGAGACCGACGCCAGGGCACGGGCGGAGCTGGAGCGGATCGGCGGGCTGACCGCCGACGAGGCCAAGGCCGAGCTGGTCACCGCCATGGAGAACCAGGCCAAGCGCGAGGCCGCGGTGACGATCAGGAGCATCGAGAACGAGGCGCGGGCAGAAGGCGACAAGCGCGCCCGCCAGATCGTCACGCTGGCCATCCAACGGGTGGCCGTCGAGCAGACGAGCGAGTCCGTCGTCTCGGTCATGCACCTGCCGGGAGACGAGATGAAGGGCCGGATCATCGGCCGCGAGGGCAGGAACATCCGCGCCTTCGAGTCCATCACCGGCGTCAACCTGATCATCGACGACACCCCCGAGGCGGTGCTGCTGTCCTGCTTCGACCCGGTGCGCCGGGAGATCGCCAGGCTCACGCTCGAGCTCCTTGTGGCCGACGGGCGGATCCACCCGCAGCGGATCGAGGACGCCTACGAGCGCGGCAAGGCCGAGATCGAGCTGCTCTGCCAGCGGGCTGGCGAGGACGCGATGACCGAGCTCGCCATCACCGACATGCACCCCGAACTGGTGACGCTGCTCGGCCGCCTGCGCTACCGCACCTCCTACGGCCAGAACGTGCTGCGTCACCTGATCGAGTCGGCGCACATCGCGGGCATGATGGCCAGCGAGCTGCGGATGGACGCGGCGCTGCTGAGGCGGTGCGCGGTGCTGCACGACATCGGCAAGGCGCTCACCCATGAGGTCGAGGGCAGCCACGCGATGATCGGCGCGGAGATCGCGCGCAAGTACGGCGAGTCCGACGACGTGGTGCACGCCATCGAGGCGCACCACAACGAGGTCGAGGTGCGCACGGTCGAGGCCGTGCTCACCCAGGCGGCCGACGCGATCAGCGGTGGCCGCCCGGGCGCGCGGCGCGAGTCGCTGGAGATGTACGTCAAGCGGCTCGAGCACCTGGAGCAGATCGCGGCCGGGCGGGAAGGCGTGGAGAAGGTCTTCGCCATGCAGGCGGGCCGCGAGATCCGGGTGATGGTCAAGCCGGACCGGGTGGACGACATCCAGGCGCAGGTGATCGCCAGGGACATCGCCAAGCAGGTCGAGGAGGAGCTCACCTACCCGGGCCAGATCCGCGTCACGGTCGTCCGCGAGTCCCGCGCCACCGAGTTCGCCCGCTAAGAGGGACAAAGATACAAAAACCATTTTCCCGAACGGACCGTGGCGTCTCCCCGCCGCCTATGACAGCTTGATCGGCGGCACGCCCGGCGGGGCGAAGTCCATGATCTGCCCGTAGAAGGCGAGTTCGGACTCCAGGCAGGTGATGGTCGTCTCCGCCTTGCGGAACCCGTGCGACTCGCCCTCGAACGCGATGTAGGCGTACCGGATCCCGTGCGCCGCGAGGTCGGCGGCGATCGCCTCGGACTGCGCGGGCGGCACGATCGGGTCATCGAGGCCCTGCAGCAGCAGCACCGGGCAGGTCAGCGCGGACACGTGCCCGATCGGCGACCGCGCCTCGTACAGCGCGTCGGCCTCGGGCAGCGGCCCGATCAGCCCGTCCAGGTACCTGGACTCGAAGTCGTGCGTGGTCGCCGCGAACGGCCGCAGGTCGGAGACCCCGAAGTAGGACACCGCCGCCGCGAACACGGGCGCGGGAACCGGGCGGCTTCCGCCGTCGGGCGAGCACAGGGCGCTGGTCACCGCGGCAAGCGCGGTCCAGCCGCCGGCCGAGCCGCCCTTGATCGCCAGCCGCCGCCTGTCCGCCTCGCCTGATCCGGCGAGCGCGAGCGCGGCGTTGATCGCGTCGGCCACGTCCACCACGCCCCACTCGCCGCGCAGCCGCTCCCGGTACGCCCGCCCGTACCCGGTGGAGCCGCCGTAGTTCACGTCGATCACCCCGATGCCGCGGCTGGTGAAGTAGGCGATCTCCAGGCTGAGCACGGGCACCGCGTTCGACGTCGGGCCGCCGTGCACATGCACCAGGAACGGCGGCAGCTCCCCGTCCGGGGCGGTCGCGTCCGGGTTGGCGGGCGGGTAGACCAGCGCATGGACCACGGGTCCGTTCGGAGTGGCGGAAAGCTGTACCTGGCGCGGGTCGGACAGGTACGCGGGGTCGGGTGCGGCTACGGCCTGCTGTCGCAGCACCTCGGTCGGGCCGCCCGGCCAGGGCGGCGTGGTCAGGACCACGCTCCACGGGATGCGCGGCCCGCCGGCCACGGCCGCGATCGCCGTGCCGGAAACGGCCAGCGCGCCCTCGACGACGCGGAACTCCCAGTCCGCGTCGGTCAGCGTCCCGCTCGCCGGGTCGAGCACCGACAGGCGCAGCTCGCCGAGGCCGTGCGCCACGGCGAGCCTGCCGTCGCCGAGTATCCCGAACGGGCGCCCGCCGAGCCACCACAGCGGTTCGGCGAACTCCTCCGCGCGCGGGCACAGCGGACGCGGCCGCGCGGCGGCGCCGGCGGCCGCCGCGACCTGGTACAGGTTCCAGAAGCCCGAGGCGTCCGAGACCGCGTACAGGCTCTCGTCGTCGCGCCAGGCCGGCGCCAGTACCGACTCTTCCGGGCCGCCCATGACCAGCGTGGCGTCCGCCACCGTCCCGCCCGTCGCCGGGCCGACGCGCAACTCCGTGCCGTCCCAGGGCATGCGCGGGTGGTCCCAGTTGATCCACGCCAGCTTCGTGCCGTCCGGCGACGGCGCGGGGTAGGCGAAGAAGTCCGCGCCGGTGACCAGGACCCGCGCCGCGTCCGGCGCGCCGGCCGCCGAGCCGTCCAGCGGGACCGCCACGATCGCGCGGCGCACGCCGCCGCCGGAAACCGTCTCCCTGACGCACCAGACCTCACGCCCGTCGGGGGAGAGCACCATGTCCGCGAACCGGAAGCCGCCGTCCGCGGGCGTGAGCGGCCGCGGATCGCCGCCAGGCGCGCCCAGCAGGTAAAGCCGCTGGTCGGTGAAGTTCGCGAACACGAGGTCGTACCCGTCACCCGTTCCCGACGCCGACGGCACCGGCAGGTACGCCCTCCCGCCGTACTCGTGCACCCGCGTGCGCGCGTACCAGGGAGCGGGCAGCAGCTCCCGGGGAGCGGGAGCGCGGCCTCCGCCGCCCCCGCCACGGCCCGAGGCCATGACCGTCACCCGCCCCGCCTCGGCCGGGCGGCTCTCCTGCCACCACACCTCGTCCCCGGCGATCGCCGGGAACGACACCCGTGCCTTCCCGCGCGCCACGTCGGCGGCGCTGATCGGTGACTCCCATGTCCCGTACGGCGCGATTGTCGTCATGGACCTAACCGATATCACGCGCGGGCAGCGCCGCGCGCCCCCACCCCTATCCTGGTCAGGTGGGAGAAGGACGGACCTACGAGATCCGCACCTACGGGTGCCAGATGAACGCGCACGATTCCGAACGCGTCGCCGGGCTCCTGGAGGAAGCCGGATACACGAAGGCGGAACCGGGCGCGACCCCGGACCTCATCGTGTTCAACACCTGCGCCGTGCGGGAGAACGCCGCCGACCGGCTCTACGGCAACCTCGGTCAGCTGCTCCCGGCCAAGAAGGCGCACAAGGACATGCAGATCGCGGTCGGCGGCTGCCTGGCACAGATGGAGCGCGAGCAGATCACGCGGCGCGCCCCCTGGGTGGACGTCGTCTACGGCACGCACAACATCGGCGCCCTCCCCGAACTGCTCGAACGCGCGCGCGCCAGGAACGAGGCGCAGGTCGAGTTCGAGGAGACGCTGACCACGTTCCCGTCGCTGCTGCCCGCCCGCCGCGAGTCCCCGTACTCGGCCTGGGTGTCGATCTCCGTCGGGTGCAACAACACCTGCACCTTCTGCATCGTGCCGTCGCTGCGCGGCCGGGAGAGGGACCGCCGCCCCGGCGACATCCTGGCCGAGATCAAGGCCCTGGTCGGCGACGGCGTCCTCGAGGTCACCCTGCTCGGGCAGAACGTGAACTCCTACGGCGCCGAGTTCGGCGACAGGACCGCGTTCAGCAAGCTGCTGCGCCAGTGCGGCGAGATCGAGGGGCTCGAGCGGGTCCGCTTCACCTCCCCGCACCCGCGCGACTTCACCGACGACGTGATCGAGGCGATGGCGCAGACGGCCAATGTCATGCCCAGCCTGCACATGCCGCTGCAGTCGGGCTCGGACGCGATCCTGCGGGCGATGCGCCGCGCCTACCGCCGCGGCCGCTACCTGGCGATTCTGGACAACGTGCGCCGCCACATCCCGCACGCGGCGATCACCACCGACATCATCGTCGGCTTCCCCGGCGAGACGGACGCCGACTTCGAGGACACCCTCGACCTCGTCCGCCAGGCCAGGTTCGCCAGCGCGTTCACGTTCCGCTACTCGATCCGCCCAGGGACCCCGGCCGCGTCGATGGACGGCCAGGTGCCGGCCGGCGTGGTCCAGGAGCGCTACGACCGGCTGGTCGGGCTGGTCGAGGAGGTCTGCGCCGGAGAGAACGCGCGGCTGCACGCGGCCACCGTCGAGATCCTCGTCGCCGAGGGCGAGGGCCGCAAGGACGCGGCCACGCACCGCATGTCCGGCCGCGCGCGGGACAACCGCCTCGTGCACTTCGCGCCGCACGTCACGCGCCCGCGCCCTGGGGACATCGTCACCACCACGGTCACCGGCACGGCGCCGCACTACCTGATCGCGGACGGCGAGCCGCTGTCCGTCCGCCGCACCCGCGCCGGCGACGCCTGGGAAGGGGCTCTGCTTGCCCCCGGGGGCCGACCCCCCGGTGACCCCCCGCATGGGGGGGCTGCTCGCCCCCCCATTCCCCCCCAGCCGGTCCTGCTCGGCATGCCGGCCCGCCGCGGCTGACCCCGGCCATGCTGGTCGCCGTCGTCGGCGCCACCGCCACCGGCAAGTCCGACCTGGCGGTCAGCCTCGCGCGCGCCCTCGACGGCGAGGTCGTCAACGCCGATTCGATGCAGCTCTACCGCGGCATGGACATCGGCACCGCCAAGCTGTCCCTGGCCGAGCGCCAGGGCATCCCGCACCACCTGCTTGACGTGTGGGACGTGACAAAGGCCGCCAGCGTGGCCGACTACCAGGTCCTCGCCGACCGGGTCATCGCCGGCATCGAGGCCCGCGGCAAGGTCCCCGTGCTGGCCGGCGGATCCGGCCTCTACGTCAGGGCCGCGCTCGGCGACCTGAACTTCCCCGGCACCGACGAACGGCTCAGGCAGCGCCTGGAAGCCGAACTGTCCGCCCGCGGCCCGTCCCCCCTCTACGCACGGCTGCGAGCGCAGGACCCGCGGGCCGCGGCCGCGATCCTCCCGTCCAACGGACGGCGGATCGTGCGGGCGCTTGAGGTGATCGAGCTGTCCGGCCGCCCGTTCAGCGCGACCCTCCCGGGCTACGACGCGGCGCGCTCCCGGCCGGCGGCGCAGATCGGCCTGTCGGTGCCCCGCCCGGAGCTCGACCGCCGCATCGAGGCGCGCGTCGACCGCATGTGGGCGTCCGGCTTCGAGGCCGAAGTCCGCGGGCTCGCCGGCCGCGGCCTGCGCGAAGGCAAGACCGCGAGCCGCGCGCTCGGCTACCAGCAGATGCTGCGCTACCTCGACGGCGAGTGCACGCTGGAGCAGGCGCGCGAGGAGACCGTGCGCGCCACGCGCCGGTTCGCCCGCCGCCAGGAGTCATGGTTCCGCCGCGACCCGCGCATCAGCTGGATCGAGGGGGCAGGGGAGGAGCTGACCGCCCGCGCCCGCGCTGTCCTCACTCCTATCCCGAACGAACCGTCAGTCCCCCCGGCCGGCTGACCGTCTGCCCAGCGCGGTTCCTGCACGCCCCGCACGCGGCCGGCTACCGGTGGCCGGCTAGCACGTCCGGGTGGTTCATCGCTCTGCGTAACCTCCGCCGCCGGCTCGCGCACGCTGGCTGAGAACCGCGTGGCATACGGCGTTCCAGTGGCTCCAGCGAACTATCGACTCGTTTGAACATTCGATAGCCCTACTGGGCTATATATAACGAAAAGCCATTTTGGGTGTTTCTGTGCTGTAACGCTAGGAGCCGAGTGATTTGTCAGGCCCGGCGAGAGGTCACCCGCGTGACCGCGTAGCCGGGCGCGGAACGGCGTTAGGCACTTCTTGACTCCAGGCGGCAGGCGGAACGGCACCCCGGACTTCGGCCACGCCGGACAGCCCGGCGGGCGGCAGTCCGGACGTTACGCCGGCCGGCACTCGGCGAGAACCCGCAAGCCGGCCCGCTGGGCCCGCAAGGCAGCCCCGGCCGCGGTGATAGCCGCAACGCTCGCGGCCGGGGCGGCTGCCTACGGGGCCACGCTGCCGCGCCCGCCCGAGCCGGGCAAGCTCATGGCCGCGCTGTCCGTCCCGATCGAGCAGGAAACCTTCGCCGCCGCCGGGGCAGGCAAGCCCGAGGCCGAGGCCGCGACCAGGACCGGGTCGCGCCGCCCGGCGCGCAGCCATGCCGCGCGGCCGCGCGCCACCGCGTCCGCCAGC
>JASHPP010000240.1 GCA_030038035.1 Trebonia sp. | reverse complement strand
CCCGCCCTCTACGCCGCCTATGAGGCCGCGATCAGGTCGGTGGACGGCGGGCGGGTGCCGCAGAACGTGCAGGACTGCGGGCTCGCGGCGCCGCAGCCAACCGGCGGGGAGGTCGGCTGGAACCATGAGTTCCAGCACCCGAAGAACTACACGATCGCGCAGATGAGCGCCGGGAAGGTGACCGAGGCGCAGGCCGCGGGCCGGGTGTTCTGCATCACCGACGCCACCACCGGCGTCGTGGACTTCATCTGGACCCAGGACGTAGGCCGGCTCCTCGCCTGGGTGGTCGGCCCGCTCCACGAGCAGGTGTGGTACTGGTGGCTGTCCGTCCACCACGAGATATCCATCGGCGAGCCGCCCATGAAGATGCCGATGCCCTGATGCCGGCGCAGCCCCCGGCCGCCGCGCGGCCTCCATGATCGCGGAGAGAATTTATGGCGTAGACATCGCCTCTGTCCCGGCCCATTCCCTCCGTCACGCCAGCCCCTCCCGCTGACCCGGCCGGGATAACGGGAAAGAAAATGCCGGCTCTGACCGGTCTTTTGTTCCCCGATAAGCGCCCTGTTCGGAATGCCCGGTTCTGGGATTCCGGCATACCGGGCATATCGCATCGCTGGGCAGCGGCCGGCAGGCAGGCACCGGGTCGCGTCACGCGGGAAAGCCGCAGCTCAAACCCGAATGGGCGGCTGTCGTGGTAGGACTACGAAAAGTATTCCGATCACGCCGTGCGGCCTGGCGCGAGGCAGATCGTGCGCGCTTCAGGCCGCGGCGTCTAGGCCGAGGCGGTCACCGGCGACGCGGATCAGGACCGCGGCCCAGGTCCGGAACGGACACCAGCCGTCAGCGATCCGCTGGAGCTCGGCAGGCGAGGCAGGCCCGGGACCCGTGCCGTAGAAGTGCGCGACATATCCGGGCAGCCGCGGCTCGCTGAAGGTCAGCACGTCGGCGACCCCGGTGGCGCGCAGCAGGATCAAGGTGGCGTAGGCGGGCCCGATGCCGGGCAGCCGCTGGAGATGCGCAAGGGCCTGCGACGGTTCCATCGCCGACAGCACCGCTGGCTCAAGCGCGCCGTCGAGCGCGGCGCGGGCGACCGCGTGCAGCCACGTCACCCGCACTGGCGCGACACTGCGGATCGTGTCGGCCTCGAGCAGCCGGCGGGGGAGCGGGAACGCGTGCACCTGCTCGCCCGCGATCGTGAACGTGCGGCCAAGTTCGGCGCTGATCCGGTCGCGGATCGCGGCGGCCTGGCCGCGGTACCGCCGGGCGCTGATGATCGACCAGGCAGTGGCCTCGTACGGCGAGTGGAAAAGGACCGGCCGCAGGCCTTCGTGCGCACGCTGCAGGCGGCCGATCACCGGGTCGCGGACGCCGACCTCAGCCCACCCATCCGCTGGGCGGTCCAGTGACAGGACGCGGCGTACCTGCCGCGACACGGCCCCGGGGTCCGCATCGGTGTCGGCGGTCACCGTGATGACGCCGGCGGCGTCCTGGGTCAGGTGCACGCCCGCGTGGTGGGACATGTCGTCTGCGACGAACGCCAGCCGCATCTCGTTTCCCGCCGGCGTGGGACGACCGGTCACCGGACCGAATCCGAAGGCGGCCGCCGCGGCGAGCGAGAAAGGCGCGTCTGGCTGGATCGTGTACTTCATGTCACACATATAGCCCTGGGGTCTGACATTCCGTGTCCGGCGGTCGGCCGGTCCTCGGCCTAGCCGGGTGTGAGCCAAGGGCTATCCTGGCCTGCATGCGGAAGCTGATTGTCAGCAACTTCCTGACGCTGGACGGTTACTACGAGGCGGCTGACAAGACGTTCGACCGGTTCTTCGACTACTTCCACGAGGACTACGGCGCGAACGAGGCCTTCGACGAGTACAACACCGAGTTGCTGCGCGGCGCTGGCGCGCTGATCCTTAGCGGGCGCACGTCGTTCGTGGCCAACAAGGAGTACTGGGTGTCCTATCCGGACACCGCCGGCGGCACCGCGATCCGGCGCGAGTTCGCAGAGCTCATCCGCGCCATGGACAAGTACGTCGTATCCAACACCATCGCCCCCGAGGACCTGGCACCGTGGCAGGACACCACCCGCATCATCCGCGGCGCGGACCTCTACGCGCAGATCGCCACCCTCAAGGCGCGGCCCGGGCGCCCTATCCTGCTGCAGCTGAGCCGACAGCTGTGGAACGACCTGCTCATCCACGACCTAGTGGACGAGTTGCACCTGACCATCTTCCCGGTGATCGCGGGTGAGGGGATTCCGCTGTTCACGGGTCGCCCGCCGGTCTCGCTCAAGCTCCTGTCCACCCGGACCTGGGCGGGCTCAGGCAACATCCTCGCGGTGTACAAGCCGATCCTCCGCGAACCCGCGCCCGAGTAAGAACCCAGGGACGGCGGAGGTCAGCCCGCGAGGCCGTGCCGGTAGGCGAAGCAGCACCGCCCGGCCCGCGCTGCTTCCCCGTTACGATGCCGCTGTGGAAGGGAGTCCCCCCGATGGCTCAGGTGCAGACGGTGCTCGGCCCGGTCGATGCGGGCGCGCTCGGCCGTACGCTCATGCACGAGCACGTGTTCGTGCTCACCGCCGACGTCCAGCAGAACTACCCCGATGAATGGGGCGAGGAGGACGAGCGCGTCGCCGACGCCGTCCGG
>JASHPP010000003.1 GCA_030038035.1 Trebonia sp. | reverse complement strand
ACGGTCACCGACTCGACGAACTTGATACCGGTCGCGGCCAGCGCCGCGTCCAGCAGGAACTGCCGGACCAGCCCCCAGGCCGCCGACGGGCGGTTCCCGCTGACCACCGGGACCCGGGCCGTGTCCACACCCGTCACGCTGGCCAGCAGGCAACGGTCCAGGCCCAGGCCCGCCCCGCCCGGTGGCTCGCCCGTGGCACGCTCGATGATCGTCACCGGCCACCCCACCCGGGCGAACGCAAGGCCCGCACACAGCCAGGACAGTCCCCCGCCCGCGACGGCCACGCGCAGCTCCGGCATGTCGTCCTCCCCTACCGCAGCCAGGCAGGCCGGCCGGGACATCATTACTGCCAGCGGTACGGAGTCCCGGCTTCCCGTTCCGGCCGGTGCTTGCGGCAACGCTACCAGCAGCCCCGGCACCGGCGATTGCTGGCCGGGGCGGGTCGGAAGCTCAGGCCAGGAGGCGGGTCCGCCACCGCCGGAAGCCGCCGGCCAGCCGGTGGCAACCGACGGCTCGCAGGCGCGCGATGTGATCGTCCAGGTACTGGACATAGAGCGGGATGAGCTCCCGGCTCAGGAGCTCGGTCGCCTCATCGTCGGCCGGCGGCTCGCGGCGCCAGCCGAGAGCGGCGGTGACCAGCGTCGCGGCAGGCGCGTACGCGCTGGCCAGGTAGTGCTCGGCCGCGAGGGCGTTGGTGCCGACTCGGCCCGTCTCTGCCGTGAAAAGGAAGCGGACGGGGAAGAGCACGAGCTTGGTCACCCGCCGTGGCCCGCGGGCGACGAGCCGCGAAGGGGTGCGGATCTCGTTCAGCGCGTTGTCGTCCCGTGCCCGGAGCCGGGCCCAGCCCCGGAGGCGGCCCGATAGCCCAACGCCGCGGCCGCCCAGGTAGCCAAGCGCGAATTCGGCCCCTGCGACAAGCAGTTCACCGTCGTCGGGGCGGGCCACCGCGGCGCGGACGTCCCGTCCCGTGAGCAGCCGGCCGTAATCAAGCAGGTCCAGCCGGTCCAGCGCAGGGAACCGGCCGCCGCGGCGCTGGCCCTGCAAGCTGGCGGGTGTTCCCCAGAACACCGAAAGCCGCTGGTCAAGCTCCGTGCCCCCGGCTTTTACGGAGCCGGCCACGGTGCGGACGGTCAGGCGGTCCCTAGCCCGCAACGGGTCTTGCACAATGAGCCCGAGATCGACGTCGCTCACCAGCGGACTGAAGCCACCGTGGGCGAGGCTGCCGAGCGCGTACCCGGCGATCAGGCGTGAACCAAAGGCAGCTCGATAGGCAGCTACCGCCCGGGCCAGCACGTCCTCTCCCGGCTGGCTATCGGCATGCTGGGCCAAATCGTCACCTCACTTCCCGACCGCGCCGGCACGGCGCGCACACCGTGCTCACCGGCTTCCTGGCCGATCAGCACTGTACGGCGTGCTGGCGCAGATCGAGGCGCTTGCCCTGGACTTGCCCGAGGTCCGCCTGCTAGCCGCGCACCGTGGCCGCTAGCTGGGCACCACCGGACTACAGTCAGGTCATGGGTGGACATCGAATTAAGGGGGGCGAATTCGGTGAGCGAGGATTCCAGCCGCGCCGCGTGGCTGCCGCGGGCGCGCTCTTACCTGCGTAACGCCGATCCGGTGCTGGCCCGGCTGATCAACGACCGGCCGGACTTCGACCCCCGGGCGTGGATGGCCCGGCTGCCGCCGATGGACCTCTACGGCGCCCTGGTGTTCCAGGTCACCGGCCAGCAGCTGTCCGTCCCGGCAACCCGCCGGACCGTGGCCCGCATCGAGGCCCTGTTCGGCGGCCGTCTCCCCGTGCCCGCCGAACTGCTCGGCGTAGACCCTGCCCAGCTCCGCGCGGCCGGGCTGTCCTGGCGGAAGATCGGCACGCTCCGCGACCTCGCCGAGCGGATGACGGACGGCCGCCTGAACCAGGACGCGCTGAGCGCCCTGCCCGACGACGAGCTCATGGCCGAGCTCACGGCCATCCCCGGGATAGGCCCGTGGACCGTGCAGGGCGCGCTGCTGATCGCGCTGCAGCGCGAGGACGTCGTGTTGCCGGGCGACCTGGCGCTCCGCAAGTCCATCCAGGCCGTCTACCGGCTGGATCACCTGCCCAGCCAGCAGGAGGTCCTGGCCATCGCCGAGAAATGGCGGCCCTACCGCAGCCTGGCCACCAGCTACCTGTTCTCCGCCGCTTTCGAACCGGCCGGTGCGCCGCCGGTCGCGCGGCAGGCGAGCAGCTGACTCCGGTAGCGACTGTGCGGCCAGCCTACCTCGGGCGGCGCTACCAAGAGCAAGTGGACCAGCACGCAGGGTAGTAGCACGATGTCGCCTGCTGCTGCGGGGCGCGGATCTGTGCCGCGGCCCGCATCTTAGGACCCGAGCGGCTGATTTTTTGTCCGGATTATGGGGTTTCGTCCCTGCAGTCCGGGTCCTATGAGCTCGCAGCTAACCAACACGCGGAGTCTGGCCGCCCGCGCCGCCAAGGCCTGGCCCCGCAGGCAACCTCAGCCCCTGCTCCCACCGTTCCCGCATCGCCCAGCCCCGCGTGCTGGCGGTGGGGGCACCGCCGCCAAAAGCCGCCGGGACCGTGCCAGCCTGGAGCGTCCCCGCGGGCCCGCGGCTGCCGCGGGGGCCGCGCGGATGGTTCAATGCGGCCATGACCGAACGCGCGTGGCCCGCGGACTGGGCCGACCGGATGGCTGGCAAGGACTGCCCGCAGCGCCGGGTCAGCCGCCCTCGGTTTCGCTCGAGCGGTAGGACTTCAGCATGTCGGCCATGCCCGAGGTCCCGGTGAGGCCGGGGATGCCGCCGAAGGTCTGCGGGAACGGCGGCCGGTTCACCGGCGCCGGGGACACCGACTGCACGCTGGCGGCCGAGCAGATGTCGGCCGGGTCGAAGGCCGCCGTGCCCTCGAGCACCTGCAGCAGCGACTCAGACGGCGGGCTGATCGCCGGCCCGATCACGTCCGAGCTCGTCGGGATGCGGGACGGCGGCACCGCGCGGCTGGCCGGGTACGGGAGCAGGACGTCCTTCAGGTTGCGGGCGTTCTTGTCGCGGGCGGTGAGCGGGTGCAGGCCGAAGGTGGACTCGATCAGCGCCAGGCCTGAGCAGTGCTCGAACGGCCCCTCGTGCACGACCCGGTGCGGCTGCGCGAGGTTGGTTATCACGAGTCCGGGGACCCGGAAGCCCAGCTGCCTGTAGTTCGGGTAGAGCTGGCCGTCGGTCGGCGTGCTGCTGTCGCCGGCGTGCATCACGTCCGCCGGGTTGGTGTCGTCGATGACCTGCGGCGGCGGCACGTGGTCGTAGAAGCCGCCCCATTCGTCGAACGTCACGATGAAGACCGTGTCGTCGAGGTAGCCGTTGTCGGCGAGGGCGTGGTAGGCGTCGGCGATGAAGCGCTCGCCGAGCCGGATGTCGCCCAGCGGGTGATCGTCCCCCGACGTTCCCGTGCCCTCGTTGTCGAACGCGGGGTCGATGTAGCAGACGTTCGGCAGCGTGCCGCTCTCGCAGGCCGCAACGAACGAGGTGCCGGCGGACAGCGCCGCCGTGGCGGCGTCGGCGTCGGCGAAGGGATGGAAGAACGCCTGGTACTTGAACGTCGCGCCCGGCTCGATCGCGGGGCTGGCCCACAGGGCGAGGAACGGGGCGTCGCGGTAGTAGTAGCCGCCGGTGGGGATGCCGTCGGAGTTCGGGATCGGGGAGAGCTGATCCCAGATGGTCGGCAGGGTCGAGGGCACCTCGGAGTTGTGGTCCCGGTCGGTCTGGCCCGCGTGCTGGTAGAAGCGGTTGGGGTAGGTCTCCCCGGCGAACGCGCAGAAGTAGCGGTCCAGGGTCGTGTACTGCTCGGCGAGCGCGCCGATGACCGGCAGGTCGGGCAGCGCCTTGCGGGTCCCGTCCTGGTTGTGGTTGGTGTAGTAGCCGATCGGGAAGGTGTTCGCCGCCGCCG
>JASHPP010000239.1 GCA_030038035.1 Trebonia sp. | reverse complement strand
GGCGCTGGTCGTACCGCTGACGACGCGGGATCGCGGCCTTGACCATCACGTCCGCATCGCCTCAGAGTCATCTGGTCTGCACCACCCAAGTTGGGCGCGCACAGAGGAGATAAGGGCCATCTCGACCGCGCGCTTTACCCAGGCTGCGCCGATAGGAACGGCATCGCTGGAGGAGGTGGCCGAGCTCTGTGTGTGGCTGCGGGAGATGGTCGCTTTCTGACGCGGCGTTTCAGCTTCGGCGCTTGCGCCACTGCGGGCGGCGAAGACGCGGTCACTGGATTATTCGGTAGTCAGCGCGGCATCGGAGCCGTACCGTAGCGGCGTGCTGGCGGCGCCGGACGATCTGGACGAGGCAGCCCTCCGCGACGGGCTCCGTGCGGGCTGGGGAATCAGCGTCGCGACGATGACCTACCGGCCGGTCGGGTGGGGCAGTCATCACTGGGAAGTCACCGATACTGGCGGGGCGCGGTGGTTCGTCACCGTCGATGAGCTCCAGGCCAAACGGCAGAGCGACAGCGAGTCCCTGGATGATGGCTTCGCCAGGTTGCGGGCGGCGCTGCGCGCGGCCATCGACCTGAAGAACGCCGGCCTCGGGTTCGTCGTAGCACCGGGAGCGGCCGACGACGGGGAGCCGGTGGCGCGGCTGGGCGAGCGGCTCGCGGTCGCGGTCTACCCGTTCGTTGCCGGGCGGAGCTTCACATGGGACGAGCGGGACTCCGCTGAGCACCGGCTCGGGGTGCTCGCCATGGTGACCGCGGTGCACACGGCGCCGGCCCGGGCGCGGCGGCATGCGGCCGCCGACGATTTCGCGGTGCAGTTCCGGGACCAGCTTGAGGCTGCCTGCGCGGGCGGCGCGGTCACCGACTGCGGGCCGTACGCTCGCCCGACGGCGGCTCTCATCCGCGAGCACGCGCCGGCAATCCGCAGACAGCTCGGCCGGTACGACGAGTTGGCGACCACGGCGCGGGCCCAGCCGGGCCGGGCGGTGCTCACCCACGGCGAGCCGCATCCCGGCAACACGATGCTCGCACCGGACGGGGGCTGGCTGCTCATCGACTGGGACACCGTCCGTGTCGCGCCGCCCGAACGTGACCTGTGGGACCTCGACCCCGGCGACGGATCCGTCCTGGACGCCTACGCGGCCGCGACCGGTGTCACGCCGTTGCCGGCACTGCTCAGCCTGTACCGGCTCCGCTGGGATCTCGCGGACATCGCGGTTGACGTCAGCCGGTTCCGGCGGCCGCATTCGGGCGGCGCGGACGACGACAAGTCGTGGGAGCTGCTGCGCTCGCTGGTCAGCCGTGTCGGACGACTAGCGATGGACTCCTTACGTGTGGTAGGTGATCACGACGGCCGTCTTGGTGGCCGCCTTGTTGAGGTTCTTCTCGGTGATCGTTCCCGTGGCGCCCTTGAACGCGCCGGTTCCGCCGGTGACCTTCCCGTCCGTGAACGCCTTGGTCGTGATGCTCACCTGGCCGGTGCCGTAGATGAAGCCGCCTGCGGTGTCAAACACGAGGTTGACCGGGGCGGTCAGCCCCGAGACGTACGCGTAGTAGAGCATGTCGTAGCCGACGGTCGTGCCCTTGCTGTTCACGTCGGTGTCCTGCAGGGCGCCCGTCGTCAGGCTGAAATCGTCGGTGGCCTTCGTCACCGAGGTGAACTTCAGGGTGTGCGATGCGGTGCTCGCACTGGCGGCGGCGGGGAGCAGGAATGCCCCGGCACCGGCGAGGGCGGCTGCTGCCGTTATGGCGATGGTCGTGCGTAGCTTCATCGGAACCCCTACTCAGATGCGACCGCCGGGAAGGCGATCTTGCGGTGATCTTGCCGCTAGTGTGCCAGTTGTTCCCTTTTCGTCAAGGTCGGCGCGAATTCGCCAGGAGGCGGGGCGGCGGGGCAGGCGCCACGGATCGTTCGGGATGAAGGGGACAATGCCGGGAACGGAGGGACAGCGGCGGGCGGCCTAAGCTTTATGCGTGCCTCAACTGCGGATCGCCCTGGCCCAGGTGAACGCCACCGTCGGTGACCTGACGGGGAACGCCGAGCTGATCGTCGAGTGGACGAGGCGCGGCGCGCGGCGCGGGGCCCGGGTCGTGCTCTTTCCCGAGATGGCGCTCACCGGGTACCCCGTGGAGGACCTGGCGCTGCGGGCCTCGTTCGTCGAGGCGTCCGTCGCCGCCGTGCACGATGTGGCCGAGCGGCTGGGCGTGGAGGGGCTGGGCGGGGTCGCGGTCGTCGTGGGGTACCTGGACCGGCGGACCGACCTGGCGCCGCGCACCGGGCTGCCGGCCGGCGCGCCGCTTGACGCGGCGGCCGTGCTGTACGGCGGGCGGGTCGTGATCACCAGCGCCAAGCATCACCTGCCGAACTACGGCGTGTTCGACGAGTACCGCTACTTCGTGCCGGGCAACACGCTGCCCGTGTTCCGGCTTCCTGCCGCCGGCTCAGGCGGGGCGGCGGTCGACGCCGCGGTCGCGATCTGCGAGGACCTGTGGCAGGACGGCGGGCCGGTGGCGGTGTGCCGGCGGGCCGGGGCGGGCCTGCTCGTGGTGCCGAACGCCTCGCCGTACGAGCGCGGCAAGGATGACGTGCGGCTGGAGCTGTGCGTGCGGCGGGCGCGCGAGGCGGGGGCGGCGCTCGCCTACTGCAACCTGATCGGCGGGCAGGACGAGCTGGTCTTCGACGGTGACTCGATCCTGGTGTCCGCCGCCGGCGAGCTGCTCGCGCGCGGCCCGCAGTTCGAGGAGGTGCTGATCGTCGCCGACCTGGAGCTGCCCGCGGCGGGGGGCGTCCCGGCGCAGACGGCGGTGGACGCGGGCGACGGGAGCGTGATCACGATCGAGCGGGTGACGCTGCCCGCGGTCGCGCAGCCGACCGTCGTGATGCCCGCGATGGACGACGGTGCGGCCGGGCCGGCATCGACGGGCGTGCGGGAGGAGGGCGCCGAGCCGGCCGGCGGGCCGTTCTGGCCCCGGCTTTCCGACCCGGCGCAGGTGTACGCGGCGCTGGTGACCGGGGTCAGGGACTACGTGCGCAAGAACGGGTTCCGTTCGGTCATCCTGGCGCTGTCCGGGGGGATCGACTCGGCGCTGACCGCGACGATCGCCGCCGACGCGATCGGCCCGGGAAACGTGCACGTGGTGCTGATGCCGAGCCGGTACTCCTCCGAGCACTCGGTCAGCGACGCCGAGGACCTGGTCAAGCGGCAGGGGCTGCACGCGGTCACGATCCCGATCGCCTCGATGGTCGACGCGTTCGCCGACGAGCTCTCCCCCGCCGGGTTCCCGCCCGCCGGGCTGCCCGCCGAGAACCTGCAGGCCCGGGTCCGCGGGGTGGTCCTGATGGCGCTGTCCAACGCGGGCGGGCACCTCGTGCTGACCACGGGCAACAAGAGCGAGATCGCGGTCGGCTACTCGACGCTGTACGGGGACTCGGCGGGCGGGTTCGCGCCGATCAAGGACGTGCCCAAGACGATGGTCTGGGAGCTGGCCCGGTGGCGCAACGCCGAGGCCGTGCGCCGGGGCGCCGTGCCCCCGATCCCGGAGAACTCGATCGCCAAGCCGCCGAGCGCCGAGCTGGCGCCCGGGCAGCTCGACACCGACTCGCTGCCGCCGTATGACGTGCTCGATCTGCTGCTCGACGACTACGTGGAGAAAGACATGGGGGTCCGCGAGCTGATCGCGGCCGGTCATGACCCGGCGCTGGCCGCGCGGGTGGTCCGGATGGTCGACGCGGCCGAGTACAAGCGGCGGCAGTACCCGCCGGGCCCGAAGATCAGCCAGAAGAACTTCGGCCGCGACCGCCGGCTCCCGATCACCAGCCGCTGGCGCGAGGCGCTGCCTTAGCCGCCGCGGCGCCGCGACCCGGGCGCTCAGGAGCGGGCGGAGCAGCCCAGGAGCAGCCCGTCGACCAGGCGGGCGGCGAAGTCGCCGTCGAACGTCCCGTCCAGCGATTTCTCCTGGGCCATGATTGCTCCGGTCACGGTGAGCATCGCGATCTCGACGTCGGTGTCGGGGCGCAGCTCGCCGTTCTCGATGCCGCGGCGGATGACCGCGCGGACCATGTCGCGCCGGGGCTCGACGACCTCGGCCTTGTACCGCGCCATCAGCCGCGGGTACTTCTCCCCCTCGCCGAGCAGCAGCGCGTAGCGGCGCGCCTTCCTGGGATCGGCCTTGTCCGCGCACATCACCTCGACGATGGCCAGCAGGTCCTCGCGGACCGATACGCCCCTGGGCTCGGGGTACGGCGACTTCAGCGAGCCGAGCGCGGCGAGCAGCAGCTCCTCCTTGTTCGGCCAGCGGCGGTAGATGGTCGCCTTGCCGACCCCGGCCCGCGCGGCGACGAGCTCGACGCAGACTCCCTCGAACCCGTGCTCGGCGAACAGGTCGAGGGTCGCGTCGATGATGGCCTGCTCGGCCGCCTCGCTGCGGGGGCGGCCGGGCCGCCGGACAGGCCCCGTGGCCGGCCCGGTGTCCGGGCCGGCCACGGTCACGGGCTGCATGGCGAACTCACACCTCCCGTTCGGCCGTGTTGAGCAGGTCTGCCTCCATTATGGCCAGCTCGTCTTCGTAGGCGCGATCCTGCGCCCGCTCAGCCGGCGCGGCCTGGCGCGGGCGGCCCGGCATCCAGCGCACCACGACGAGCCCGCCCGCGACCGCCATCAGCGCCGCGACCAGCGTGGTGCCGTGCATGGCGTGGACGAACGCGTCGTTGGCCGGGACCAGCAGCGACCGGCCGGCCGTGCCCAGCTGCTGGGCGA